>NZ_DFRO01000002.1:0-94457 GCF_002381195.1 Acinetobacter sp. UBA3461
CGAGCGCAATGAAACCAATGTGAAAGGTGTATTTGCTGCGGGTGACTGTACCACAGTACCTTACAAGCAGATCATCATTGCTACAGGTGAAGGCGCGAAAGCATCACTGTCTGCATTTGACTACATCATCCGTTCGGGTCAGTAATCATTTAAATTAAATAAAAACAGCCTGCTTTATGCAGGCTGTTTGCAATTTAGAGATTACGTTAAATAGGCGATATGCTTGAATAGAGTCATTGAGAATTTTTAGAGGAAATTCTGTTCATCATCAGATAATTTAAATAAATTAAAATTCTTTCTGGATAAAACACTGTCCACAATTGCTTACATGTTTAATCTCACGATGCACTATCGAATACAAACATTTCCTCACATAATATAAACACACAATTCAAAATTGATGTTTAAAAATAATAACCATAAAAACTAGTAAAATAAGGAGAAGAATATGCAGTATCAATATCATTGTGCATGCTGCAATAAAGCTGTTTCATCTACCGATACCTCATGTCCAAATTGTGGCTCACACAGCATCAGAAGTCCTTATAGTTTCTGGATGTTGTGCCTATTGGCCTGCTTAGCTGCAGCAGTCATATTTAAAGTGGTTCATGTCTCTTCACAAGCCCAACAGGATGTACCCACCAAAGACACTATTTTCAATGCATTACAACTCGAAGTAAAACAATCTTCCTAATTCAAACAGTGATGATTTTCATGGTTCATTTTTCTCAGGGGCCTGATATTCAGTATCAGGCCGAATCATTTTATAAACACTGATTCTTGCAAGACTAGGTATATATCTTAGAAATTCCGCAATGCTCTGCCCAGTTGATTTACAATAATACAAGTCTTGTAGAGGTTTTGAGTATGGTGCAGTTAATTCGCAAAGGTGGTTTAAGAGAACGTGCGAACCGCAGTCGCAGTTATCAAGGTTCAGAAAATACAGAAGCCACGTTAAAACCAAACCGTTATAGCTCTTCACAAAAAACAAATGAAAAAAAAGAAGAAACTACTGTTTCCCCTATTCCGGCTGACCAAGATCTCTCTCATCAGGATTGATCTTCTTAATTCATTAAAACCAATGCGTCATACCAAAGCCAGATTGCAAAGATCAGGAACAGTATGCCCGAAATCAAATCTATATAGTTGCCTGCACGTTGGTACAGCACTTTGATTTTCGGCTGAGAGATGAGTAGCATCAGCAAAGCAAAAGTCAGGAAAGTTTGTAGTGGAATAATCACTGCCAGCTGTGATTTCAGATAATCTGAAGCTGATGAGCTGAGGGCCAATGAAAAAACACTGCTAAAATAAATCAGTGTTTTGGGATTAGACAGATTGGTCAACAAACCCAAAGTAAAATAATTTTTCGCTTCATTCATCATTATTTGATCATCGCTGGCTTCATGGCGCTGTTTAAATGCCTGTAATCCGCCTTTGAGCATCGCCCAGCCCATTCTTGCCAGAAATGCTCCACCCACAATCATGAGTACTTGCTGAATCCAGGGGAATTGGTCAATCAGCACGGTAAAACCAGCCAGGGTCAGCACTACCCAAACCACGATCCCTGCCGAAATGCCGGCAATAATTTTTAAGGTATTGGCACGGGTAGTAGATGCTGCACTTCGTGCAATCAGCAGGACGTCCGGTCCGGGGCTCAGTTGAGCAATAAAATGCAAACCACAAATGGTTAACAACAAAGACATATTTCTTCTATTAGCAATGACTGAAACCGCAGCATTATAACTTTTGTTTAAATTTTCGCAGTACTTTTATCTTAATTTACTCACATAAAAAAGCCGAATCATTGGATCCGGCTGCATAAATGTAAATCGAAATTATTTTGGATTCACATCTTTCATTTCAATCTTTTTCGCTTCTGGCGTCACTTCACGTGCTTCACCATCAATAATGGTTGAATCGCCACGACCACCTTGCTGATTTTGCATTTCCTGCATCTGACGCATCATTTCTGCAAATGGATTCTGACCTTGAGCACCGCCCATATCGCCCATCATGCCACCCATCATTTTTTCCATCATGGCTTGCTGGCGTTTCATCATGACTTTCATCATCGTCGCTTTAAATGCCTGTTGTACAGCGGGGATCAGCATTAATACCGCCAACACGTCTGTAATCAGACCTGGAATCAGCAGGAAAAAACCAGCTAGAATTTTCGGCAGATTATTGGTCATGGCCGGATCGGCACTCATCTGGCCCATTTGCATTTGTTGCATCTGCGGCATGAGTCCGGTGGCATATTTACGAATCAGATTCATACCGATAAAGAATGCGGCCACAAACCAGAAAAAGACGTACCACATGCTCCCGACGAGGTCGCCCACGCCAATCCACACAAATACTTCCAGGATTACGCCAGCAAGGATAATAAGAAATAATTTCATGAAAATTAATCTAATCTCTATTCAATAATTAAGGATGTAATCAACTGCTTCATCAGGATCAAGCTTTTTTGATACGCTTATGTAACAATATGGGCATTATTTTATTTTTAAAGTGCAGGCATGTCATTAATTATTGGGATTGACCCAGGTTCACGTCTTACAGGGTATGGCATTATTCAAAAAGAAGGTTCCAAACTGTCTTTTGTGGATGCAGGAACCATCAGGACGGAAACTGCGGAAATGCCTGAGCGATTAAAGCGAATTTTTGCCGGGGTTGAACGTATTGTTAAATTCTATGGTCCGACAGAAGCGGCCGTAGAACAGGTGTTTATGGCACAAAACCCGGACTCTGCCCTGAAACTCGGCCAGGCCCGTGGTGCGGCCATTGCAGCACTGGTCAATCTGGATCTGCAAGTCGCTGAATATACGGCACGTCAGATCAAACAGTCTGTGGTTGGCTACGGTGCAGCAGAAAAAGAACAGGTACAGATGATGGTCATGAAAATTCTAAACCTCAGCATCAAACCCCAACAGGATGCAGCGGATGCCTTGGCTGCGGCAATCTGTCATGCCCATGCTTCGGGTAGCATGAGCAAGATGGCAGTACTGAATGCTTTAGGTGGCATGGCACGTGGACGTAGCCGTGTCAGCAGACGTCGTTAATCATTATATGAATATTTGATCTGAAAATTGTCAAACTGATATTCAGCAGGATTTAATTCAAGTTGCTGAATATCAGCTACATCTGCATAAATTGATCCCTTTTGACTACGTATAATCATCTCTTGAATTTTTCTCTCATCTCCAACCACTACAGCCTCTACCTGTGCAGTTGGCAGATTTTGTACATAGCCTTTTAATTCCAGTTCTACTGCCTGAACTGCAAACCAGTTTCGATAGCCTACTTTCTGCACTTTTCCTGAAATCATCAGTTTCACAGCCTGCATCATGACTTCCCTACAGATTAACCACTTTATAAATGGCCTGTTTCATATCCTGTGCCTGCAAACCACGCTGACCATATTTTGCCAACTCATCTCCGGCCAAGGCATGTAAAGTCACGACTTCATGCAGATGAATATTCTCATGCAACTGGGCTTTCAGACTGGCAATCATGCCAGCCAGTACATCGCCCATCCCTCCAGTGCCCATACCCGGATTACCCGCAGTACAGATATACAGCTGATCTTCCAGAATTAGACTGCCCGAGCCCTTCAAGACCCACTGTCCTTGGAATTTCTGCTGTAAGGTATGAATGGCAGCGATTCGGTCAGCTTCGATTTCTTGAGTTTTAGATTTTAATAAAGTCGCGGCTTCGCCCGGATGAGGGGTGCAATAGGTTCGTGGATTTAATTGTTCTGGTTGTGTTGATAGAAACCAGAGTGCATCTGCATCTAATATGATTTCCAGTTCTGATTGCTGAAGTGCAGAAAACCAGAACTGATACTGCTGTTCAGCCCAGAGATCACGTCCCAGGCCCATACCAAAACAAACGGCATCTACTTGCTGCAACAGATTATCACGCTGATCTTCATCTAGGGCATTCATATCCCGAAGCATGATATTTGGTGCCCGTGAAAGGATTGCCATATGATGTTTGGCATCACAAATGACAGTCACTTTACCCGCTCCTGCTGCAAATGCAGCTTCCGCTGACATGATTACCGCACCGCCCATATCAGCATGACCGCCAATCACCAGCACATGTCCATAACTGCCCTTATGTCCAAAGGCCTGACGTTTGGGTAAATGGATGTGAGTACCAGATAATTGAGCAACAGGTTTCAATTCAGCATCGGTTGGAATTGCAGATATACATTCCACCTGCCCAGCGTAGGCTTTCCCCTGCCCGGTAAACAAACCTGTTTTAAGCCCCAGTGCCGTATAAGTATAATCAGCCTGAATAGCGACTGGCAAAGGTTGCCCAGTATTAGCATGGAGACCACTTGGAATGTCGATTGCGATCTTTAAGCCCTTTTGAGCATTAATACTTAGAATCATCTGTTGCCATGTGTCATTCAGATCACGGTTAAGACCTATCCCAAATAACGCATCAATATAGACATCATATTCAGTCTGAAAATCAAAATGCGGATAGACTTTTATGCCTGCATCAAGTGCTTCCTGACTCGCCGAAGCCAGATCCTGTGAACCACCCTTTTCTGCTGCATAAATCTCTATCTCAAAACCAGCCTGCTGTAGGTACTTCCCAACCAGATAGCCATCTCCGGCATTATTACCCTGCCCACAACAGACCGCGACCTTTTGAACATTTTCTTCAACAAATAAAGGAATCAGGCGCTGCACAATGCTCCAGGCGACTTGCTGCATCAGACCATAAGAACTGTTTTTTCGGGCAAACCAACGCTGCTCCCAAGCTTGAATACTTTGGCTATGATAAACGGGGCTATGGTAAACTTGTTGCTGCATTTTTTATTCCCTGTTCCCGGTTTATGACTACACCCGATTCTCCCGCGCAAATTCAGGTTTTTCAAGAGGATTCAGAAGCCCTCAAAGCATGGATCAAAGTACAAGCGCTGGAATTAGGTTTTTCTGATTGTGTCATTGCCCGGCCGGATGCTCAAGCAGAATTGCCACGTCTGAAGGAATATCTGGAGCGTGGTTATCATGGCGATATGAAATTTCTGGAAGAAAATCTGGAAAAACGCGCTGATCCAACACTATTAATTCCAAATACTAGATCAATCATCTGTGTTCGTATGGATTATCTAGTCGAATCACCTGAACCGAGAATGGTTCCCGATGCACCAAATTCTGCAATTATTGCCCGCTATGCCCGTGGTCGTGATTATCACAAGACCATGCGTGGTCGGCTAAAAATGCTGTCAGCTAAAATCAAAGAAAAAGTCGGAGAATTTGAATCACGTCCTTTTGCCGATTCAGCACCCGTTTTTGAAAAGTCTCTGGCTGAAAATGCCGGTATGGGCTGGACTGGTAAACATACGCTGCTGATTCATAAAAAATCCGGTTCTTTCTTTGTACTCGGCGAACTGTTTACTTCACTGGAACTGCCATTTGATGAACCGACGACCAAACACTGTGGTTCTTGTACGGCCTGTATCGATATCTGCCCGACACAGGCGATTGTTGAGCCGTATATGCTGGATGCACGGCGCTGTATTGCCTATCTGACCATTGAATATAAAGGCATTATTCCTGAAGATCTTCGTCGTGGCATTGGTAACCGGGTATTTGGTTGTGATGACTGTCAGTTGATTTGTCCCTGGAACAGCTTTGCCAAGACGACGACCATTGCAGATTTTCATCCACGGCATGGACTGGATCAAGCCAGCCTGCTGGATTTATGGCAATGGGATGAGCCCACCTTTTTAGCTTCGACAGAAGGTAGTCCGCTACGGCGTACCGGTTATCAAAGCTTTATACGCAATATTGCTATTGGTTTAGGCAATGCGCCGTTTAATCCAGCGATTATTCAGGCCTTACAAAACTCTCGCGCTCAACATGATGAAGTTGTACAGGTACATATCGATTGGTCGATTCAGGAACAACTTTCTAAATCCAGATAATTGTCTATTTTTACCTGGTGTCACAGATTCCCTTAAAAGCCTTACACACCTTATTTTCAGACTGTGGCATAAATTTAAATAGTCTCAGAAATGAAATGGAGGGACGATGATGTCATCAAAAAATCCAAATCAAGAGTTGCTGGAACAGCTGCAAAATGAGCACCAGAATCAAATTCAGCAACAGCAGCAACCTCAGCAGCATGGGCCAGTTAATTCGCCTAAGAACAATCAGCATGAACAGGATGAACGGGTTTTAAACAAACAGCATCGAGCAGATCTGCAAAATCAGAATATTCATGGCAATCACCGTGAATAGGAATAAATCGCTTCTGAAGTTAATAAAGCCCGCCTTAGGTGGGCTTTATGATATGAGTTTAAAATTTATTTATTTTTCGCTTGATAAACCTTTTTAATTAAAGATTTTCTATTTATCAGGTCAGATTCAACTCCAATCACGTAAATAGATTATTTTTGATCGAAGTTAGAGGTATTAGCAAAATTATGTGCCGTAATCAGGATGCCATATTTCGCATTGAGGTAATCCCCTACCCGAATGACATCACTGCCATTGGCATGTTCTACTGTAAGTGTCTGAGTAATGGCATTATAATTTAGTGACTCGAAACTTTCCTGATGCAGACTAAGCCAATGTAAGGTATCTGCGAGATTTTCATCAACAATATAAGTTTCAGCCTGAAAGTCTTTACTCATTCTGCCCCCATTGACGTTTTAACAATGCCATATTTTAACGGAATATTTTTAATTTCAGGCATAAAAAAGTGAGCAAATGCTCACTTTTCTGGGGGGTAGGTATTAATCTTTACTGATGCCACACTTGCGACATTCTCGCTGTGTGCCAATTTCTTCCATGTGTTGATATTCATAAATGTGCAAGCAAAATATTTTTTTCAAAAGCTGAAGCATTGTCAAAACTCCCGTTTCATCATTATTTAAATACGCTTCTGTAGCCCACTCTTCCTGAGTGTCTATTATTTTGATTAAAAAACCACCCCTTACTTATAATCATCTTTTTTGAAAATGTAAAATCAATTTCATGCATTTTTTCGACTTTCCGATAAAGTTAAATTTCAATTGATTCATCCTTTTAATCAGCTAAAGTGATGCATATCGCAATTTCATCATCTTAAATAATGTTATCTATAAAAAAAGCGAACCGGGGTTCGCTTTTTGAATCATTTTAAAAGAATCCGGCTGGTTTGGTTGAGTAGCTGACTAACAGGTTTTTGGTCTGCTGGTAATGGTCCAGCATCATCTTGTGGTTCTCACGGCCAATGCCTGATTTCTTATAACCACCGAAGGCCGCATGTGCCGGATAGATGTGATAACAGTTGGTCCAGACACGCCCTGCCTCAATCGCACGGCCAGCACGATAAGCGGTATGGGTAGAACGTGACCAGACACCAGCGCCCAGACCATAGATGGTATCGTTGGCAATCTTGATCGCATCATCAAAGTCTTTGAAGGTGGTCACGGCCAATACCGGTCCAAAAATTTCTTCCTGGAAAGTACGCATGTTGTTGGTACCTTTAAAGATGGTCGGTTCAATATAGTACCCCTGACCAACTTCATGACGTGCACCACCACCAACGAGCACTTCTGCACCCTCGCCTCGACCGGTTGCGATACAACCGAGAATTTTGTCCTGCTGTTCCTGCGATGCCTGCGCGCCAATCATGGTTTCGGTATCCAGTGGATGACCTGTTTTGATTCGTTTAACCCGTTCAACCGCCAGTTTCAGGAATTGATCGGCAATACTTTCTTGTACCAAGGCACGTGATGGACAGGTACAGATTTCTCCCTGGTTCAGGGCAAACATAGTGAAGCCTTCCAGTGCTTTTTCCAGGTAATCATCCTGCTGTGCCATGACATCTTCAAAGAAAATATTCGGTGATTTACCACCGAGTTCCAGGGTAACAGGAATAATATTTTCAGTGGCATATTGCATGATCTGCTGGCCCACAGAAGTCGAACCGGTAAAGGCTATCTTGGCGATACGCGGATTCACTGCGAGTGGACGTCCCACTTCAACGCCATAACCATTGACGATGTTTAATACGCCTTCCGGTAACAGATCCTGAATCAGTTCCACCAGCACCAGAATACTAACCGGTGTCTGTTCTGCAGGTTTCAAGACAATACAGTTACCTGCTGCCAAAGCCGGTGCCAGTTTCCAGGTTGCCATCAGAATCGGGAAGTTCCATGGAATAATTTGCCCCACCACGCCCAAAGGTTCATGGAAGTGGTAGGCAATGGTATCTTCATCGATTTCTGAAATGCCGCCTTCCTGTGCACGGATACAACCAGCAAAGTAACGAAAATGGTCAATTGCTAAAGGAATATCAGCCGCTAAGGTTTCACGGATCGGCTTGCCGTTGTCCCAGGTTTCAGCCACTGCCAGAAGCTCCAGATTGGCTTCCAGACGGTCAGCAATTTTTAACAGAATATTAGAACGAGTTGTTGGAGAAGATTTACTCCATTGTGCTTTGGCTTTATGCGCAGCATCTAGTGCCAGCTCAATATCTTCTACGCTGGAACGCGGCACCCGGGTAAATACTTTACCGTCCACAGGTGAGAGATTATCAAAATATTCGCCTTTGACTGGCGCTATCCATTGCCCGCCAATAAAATTTTCATACTGGGCTTTGAAATGAACTTTTGAGCCAGGCTGATTCGGATCGATATAACGCATATGTATTTCCTTTGCTTATTTTAATCTATAAAAAAGCCGCATCTACAGCTTTGGTATAAGGTACACCCGTACATTATTTGATTAACATAACCTGCATAAGGTTGGAGAAAGGTTGGAACTCAGCAGGTTTACATTTCTTTTGATTCTTCATAAAAACAATAATAATTACATCGGATGTAAATCATGAATTATTGTGAGGATAAGGAATGATGACAGAACAAAGTTTGATACAACACAGGCAGAAAATTGACCAACTGCGTCAAAGTAGCAGTTTATCGCCATTGCATGCTGCACAGTTAGAACAGAGCATTGTCAGCTCCTGGCAACGCTCATCTTCAGCAGATATACCGAAGGATCGTTTGGCAGCCCCGCTGATCGATATCCAGAAAGTCTGTTCATCCTCGGCTTTAAGCCATGCTTTACAATATTGTGCTGAAAATCTAAGGCATATTGCTGAACAGTCTTCTATGGTATTGGCTGTAGGAGATATTGGTAGCACCGTTCTCTGGACAGCATCCTGTCCTGAAATGCGTAAAGTTGCTGAAAATGTGCATCTGATTGAAGGCGGACAATGGCGGGAGGAACTGGTCGGTACCAATGCCCTCGCGCTGTCGATCAAAACCCAGCAGTCGAGTTGTGTATTTTCAAGTGAACATTACATGTCATCAGCACATGACCTGGTCTGTTATGCCGCGCCGATTATTGATCCTTATTCGAAACAAATCCTGGGTGTGATTGATCTGTCAACAACCTGGCATAAGCATAACAATTTAGGGCTGCTTGCTGCTGAGCATTGCTCCACACTCATTCAATCGGCTCTATTGGAATATCAGAAACAGCGTTTGTATATTCGCGCTTTTTCCGTCCCAAATGTAATTTTCAATGGCAAGGCACTGGTTCTGACACCACGCCAGATTGAAATTCTGGCAATTCTGGCTTTATGTCCGCAAGGCCTAAGTCTGGATAATCTACATCAGGCCCTCTATGGCGAACGCAAAGTCAGTATCGGCACCTTAAAAGCGGAAATGTCACAGCTACGTGATATCTTGGGTGGTATGCTCGGTTCCCGACCTTATCGTTTACTCGCTCATGTAGAAGCAGACTTTTTACAGACAGAACAGTCCCTGGATGCGGGTTATATCGATTCTGCCTTGAAGTTATATACGGGTATATTTCTGGCAAAAACAGAGAGTCCATTTTTATGCGCCTGGCGGGATTGTCTGGAATCACGACTTAGTGATGCCATTTTTAAAGCCAATGAAACTGATGTACTACTCAAGCATGTGGCACGTTTCCCGGAAGCCATTGATGCTGTAGAACGCCTGATTGAGCTGATGCCAAAGAACCATCCGGTGCATCAGACCTTACTTAAGTTTCACGATATTTAAGCCTTAGGAGCTTTTGACTTTCAAGTTGATAATAGGCTTGATTTATCTAACAATAATTTTTAATTGAATCGAATATAAAAAGTTATTCAGCACTTTAAAATTATAATTTTTATAAAACTTTTTCACTGCATCCATGACAAGAATCACCTTGTAATAAGGTATATGATTTAATCATTTTTATAGAACTCATTCACCCCCTATTAATCAGTGATTCCAAGATGGAAAAACACTCTATATATCTTTTTGAGTTAACTAAATTTTAGTTAAAAAAAAGAGCAACGCCTGCTCTTTATCCTTATCAAGGGTGTAAGGATAAGCCAAGACAATCATATGGGGATACACTTGTCTTGGCACACTTCATAAGAAGTGCGAGCAGGGTTGCAAAAAATGTAAGTCTGCCGAGTGGAGAGATGACTTACATTGAGGCATTACATTGCCGCTTTAAAAATGTCGACTACTTGCGCATGACTGGCCTTACGAGGGTTGGTCAGCATGCAGGCATCTTTTTGCGCATTTTCTGCCATGATGCCAAGGTCTGTTTCTTTTACACCGAGTCCTGTCAGACCAGATGGAATTCCAATGGAAGCTGAAAGCTGGCGAATGGCATTGATTGCTTCATAGGCTGCTTCAGTGACTGTTAGTCCTTCTGTATTTACACCCATCAACTGAGCGATTTTTGCATAACGATCTGGACAGGCAATCAGGTTAAATTCGCATACATGCGGGAGTAAAATGGCATTACATACACCATGCGGCAGGTTATAGAATCCGCCAAGCTGGTGTGCCATGGCATGCACATATCCTAAGGATGCATTGTTAAATGCCATACCTGCCAGATACTGTGCATAACTCATCGCATCACGCGCTTCGATATTATCGCCATTCGCTACTGCTTGGCTCAGCCATTCACTGATCATGGTAATGGCCTTTTCAGCGCAGGCATCGGTAATCGGATTGGCCGCAGTCGACACATAAGCTTCTACCGCATGTGTCAAGGCATCCATACCGGTTGCTGCAGTTAAGCCTGCTGGTTTGGCAACCATCAGTTTAGGATCATCAATTGCGATTAACGGTGTACAACGCCAGTCCACAATCGCCATCTTTACATGGGTATCAGTATTGGTGATGATACAGAAGCGGGTCATTTCCGATGCTGTACCAGCTGTGGTATTGATGGCGATCAGTGGTGTCATCGGTACTGTACTTTTATCAATACCTTCGTAATCGCGGATATGACCACCACCTGCTGTGACCAGACCAATACCCTTGGCACAGTCATGCGATGAACCACCGCCTAGCGAGACAATGAAATCACAGCCATTGTCATTGTAGGCTTGCACGCCATTATGGACGTTAATATCGGTTGGGTTTGGCTCTGCGCCCGGGAAGATATAGCTGTCGACACCCGCCTCTTTTAAATAAGTTGCGATGGTATCTGCGACACCAAATTTGTATAAGCCGTCATCGGTCACAATCAGGGCTTTTTTTGCACCTAGATTTTGGGCTTTAGCACCAATTTCTTTGGCACAGCCTGGACCGAAAAGTGAAACACAAGGGATATAAAAACCGTTGGTTTGATCTGCAATATTCTTAAAAGCCATGGTGTGATTCCTTCTACCATTCATCTTATTATCGGTGACCCTCACCGTCATTAGAGTATTGAATGAAGCTAAAAAGAATCCTACCTTTGATAAAGTTTTGAATTTTCATTATTTTCTAATTATTTTAGATATTTATTTTTATGAAAGGGATAAATAAAAAAGCACTTAGACGTTTACTTCTAAGTGCTTAATAATTTGGTGGGCCCACACAGACTCGAACTGTGGACCAACGGATTATGAGTCCGCTGCTCTAACCGACTGAGCTATAGGCCCTATATACCGAAAACCTTATTTATCAATAGGTTTAGGCGACAAGAATACTAGCTAAGATTTTTTTAAAAGACAAGCCTTTTTATGCCCACTTGCACACTTCATCAGCAATTATAAATTAGAAAAAAATAGACACTTTGGAAATTCCTCATACTTTAGAAGGCTCTGATAGTCATTCAGAAGGAAAATTTCCATTTCTTTACAAAACAGAGCTGCTATCAAAATATATTTAAAAATTAGCTTTGACTATACTTTTATACTTTTTATATATAATTATTTAAATACTTTGAATGGCTGAATTAATTTTTATATCCGGATCAATTCAGCTATGAAATTAATTAAAAGTTTAAGCTTCGTGCTCCAAATTCTCTTTTTTGCGCATATCCAGATAAATTTCGATCAAAGACCATACAACAATGAGTGCAAAAATGAACAATGAGAGCACCAAAGCCGTTAAATAAGTCATTCTTTATCCTCTCTAGCAAACATGATTGGAAGTGTCTTAAAGCCGAAACATATCCCTGGACTTCGACAAAAGTCTAATAACTATTTTTTGTACTGAACAGCCATTTTTTAGCATTTTTAAGAGTATTTTTATCTATTATAAGATGTTTAACTAATTAAAATTAATTTTGTTATTGTTTTTAGATCTTAATTAGCCCTTACTCTATATATTTATTCACTTGCTTTTTGAATGTATTTAAGGCTTTTAAATTAATTCCACTTGACGAAATATAAGAACAAGCACAAATTATGTTTTTTTTTCACACACTCCATCCCCTATGTTTAAGAAATTCATTGGCGAATCTGCGTTTAAACTTGCAGGCTGGCAATATCACGTTGAACCAAATGTGCTTGAAGACAAGCAAGTGATTGTGGGCTTTGAGCATACTTCAATGATGGATGCCGTGCTTTCTCTGGCCTTATTTCAGATATACGACATCAAAATTCATACTTTGATTAAAAAAGAATTATTTAAAGGTCCATTTAAGCCATTATTAGAAAACATTGGCGGTATTCCGGTAGATCGTAAATCGAGCAAGGATATTGTGACCCAGATGGTTGAACTTTTTCAGAGTAATGAAAAATTCAATTTGGTGATTGCACCTGAAGCGACTCGTGCCAAAAATGGTGAAGAGCGTCGACCAATTCGTACCGGTTTTTGGCATATTGCCAAAGCAGCGAATGTGCCTATTGTACTCATGTATGCCAACTCTAAAACCAAACAGGGTGGCATTTTCGGAAAAATTTATCCAACAGACCTTGAACATGACTTGGCTTTAATGAAACAGCTTTATAAAGACAATGTCGGTCTGGATATCGTGATCCCTGAAAAAAAATAATGTATGTCCATGAGATGTTATGCATGACCTAGCATCTCATTTCTTCTTCTCCTTCTATACTCTTTTCCACAATAAATATTTTTTATTTTTAAACTAAATTATTACCTTTAATCCCCGAATAAATTTCTCAGTGCGTCTATTTTTTTGTCATTATCGTTAAATCTAAAAACCAGGCTCTTTTTTTAAAAAAAGCCCTTATGGTAGAATTTGCCCAATTCGATAGGCATACAGCCAATCTACAAGGAGCATATTTCGCATGGCGGGTCATTCCAAGTGGGCCAATATTAAGCATCGTAAAGCAAAACAAGATGCTAGCCGCGGTAAACTTTTTACCAAATATATTCGTGAATTAACTACTGCTGCAAAACTCGGCGGACCAGATGCGGGTAGCAACCCACGTTTACGTGCTGTTGTCGAAAAAGCATTGTCTGTAAACATGACACGTGATGTGATCAACCGTGCGATTCAACGTGGCGCAGGCGGCGAAGATAACGACGATCTTAAAGAAGTAACTTACGAAGGATATGGCGTAGGTGGTGTTGCCGTAATTGTAGAAACAATGACAGACAACCTGAACCGCACTGTACCTGACGTACGTCACTGCTTCTCTAAAACTGATGGTAACTTAGGGACTAATGGTTCAGTTGCATTCCTGTTCACCAAACGTGGTGAGATTACTTTTGAAGATGTGTCTTTAGAAGATCAAATCATGGAAGTCGCTCTTGAAGCTGGTGCTGAAGACATCGAAGTTAATGAAGATGAAATCCTGGTCATTACTACACCAGAAAGCTTCGGTACAGTTCAGGATGCTTTAGCTGCTGCAGGTTTAAAATCTGATAATGCTGAAGTTGTGATGAGCCCTTCCACCAAAGCTGAAATCACGGATATAGATCAAGCGAAAAAAATCATGAAAATGATTGATATGCTTGAAGATCTGGACGATGTTCAAAACGTTTATACCAACGTTGAATTCTCTGAAGAAGTATTGGCTCAGCTAGACGCTTAATCTTCAGGAAAACAAAAACGCACTTTTGGGTGCGTTTTTTATTTTGATCTATCTTATTAAATCATTTTGTAGGTGATTTCAATCAATTTACTTAGTTATTCGGAGACAAATATTTAGATAGTGCTATCTCTTCAATTAAACTTTATTGAGTAAGCCACTGCAGTTAAAAACATTATATTCCTTGATCACGAAGCTGGAATGCAGTGCGACTACATGTTCAATCTTGCCGATCTTGTTAAGCAGGATCTCACTGTAGTTTTCCATATCACGTGCGACTACTTCGACAATAAAATCTGCCGATTGCCCTGTTACCAGAAAGGCATTAATCACTTCAGGAATACTTTCCAGCTCACCCAGAAATTTGGCAAAAGTGTCACTATCATGTTTGCTTAAGGAAACCTGCAAAAGTACATGCAGACTGAAACCAAGCTTTTGATAATTAATTTCCCGTTTTAGACCACTAATAATATTATGGTCAATCAACTGTTTAATACGGCGGTGAACCGAGCTGACCGAAAGATTCACCCGTTCAGAGAGTTCATTCAAATTGACATCTTCATGGGTCAAAATTTCAAGAATGTGCTTATCAAAACGATCTAATTCCATCTTTAATCTCTTGCCACTTTATTAAAATACATCATTATTTTACGCATAGTATTAATATTTTTTTCATAAATTACCAGATATTTGCAAAAAAATACCAGATGATGATCTAGAGGAAATTTAAGTCCTTTCGATAGCCATTCATCACATAAAATATATTTTAGATAAACGCAAATATCTAATAAACCCTTATTATTTATCATAAATTAATCTATTTAAAGCTTTATTCAGGCAAATAATACTATTTTCAAAACGTGATTATTCATGCTTAGATTTACACTTGTATAGAAATTGAATAAAAATTAGTCGTTTTATTTACAACGCAAAATAATCAAAACAAGACAAAAACGCAAGGAACGGTTATGGCTTTCAGTATTTTTAGTTCAATTAAAAGTAAACTCAGCCCGGTGCTCACGACAGAGACGCAAAACAAGAGTTTACTTAGCGGTTTTTTAGGTGGCAGTCTTTCTGGCATTATTGGTTCTATCACGGGTTCTACTCCCGCTACTCCTTCCCTAGATTCCCTCTTAAATAGCTTACTTTCAGGTAAGAGTTTAAGTTCAAGCTCCCTGACTGATTTAATTACTCAATTTACCGGTTCGAATGCTACAAAACTCGATATTAACAGTTTAATTAGCAAACTCACTCAAGCCAACGGCGGCAGTTTTGATCTGGGTTCGATCAGTAATCTGCTGGGTAGTTTAATGGGTAACAATACATCAAATTTAGATTTAAATGCCGTGATTAAATTAATCAGTGGGTTAATTGGTGGTAGTTCCGGTAATTTAGATCTCAGTAAAATTGCTGACCTGGCTGGTAACCTTCTGCAAGGCGGTGACATTGATATCGCGCAGATCGCTCAACTCGTTGGTGGCTTAATCGGTGGCTCTGGTGGTCTTGAAGGTATCGACATCGGGGCAATTGCAGGCTTGGTTGGCGGCTTAATCCAAGGTGGCGACATCGACATTGCACAGATCGCTCAGCTTGTCGGTGGCCTGATCGGTGGCTCTGGTGGTCTTGAAGGTATCGACATCGGGGCAATTGTAGGCTTGGTTGGCGGCTTAATTGAAGGCAATGGTGACATCGATATCGGTCAGATCGCTCAACTGGTCGGTGGCTTAATTGGTGGTTCAGGTGGTCTTGGTGACTTCGACCTAGGTGCGATTACCGATATTATTTCTGGCTTCAGCAATAATGGCGGTGACTTCGACCTTTCACAATTGACCAATTTACTTGGTGGTCTCGTGAGTGCGAATGATAGCTCTAATCTGAGTGGCTTACTGGGTGGTTTAGGCGACCTAGGCAATGGTTTAGATTCAAATGCATTTGAAGGCTTACTTGATGGAAGTCTAGGCGACTTAGGTTCGAGCATTATTCCAGAATTAGGTGATCTTATTTCAGGTGGTAGCTCAGTTGATAACAATATCAGTATTACTGAAATTATTCCGACCATCAAAGAAACAATTTCCAATATCTCGAGCGGTAGTCCATTACCGAAGTTTGACTTTAGCTCACTTCTCAGTGGCTTTAATAAACAGAGTGATATTGATCTCACAAACCCTTGGGGCTAAGTATCAAATAAAAAAACGCGCTTTAAGCGCGTTTTTTTATTTCACTATTTAACTTATACACCGCGCCAATCAATACGAGCATTACGTTCATGACGATAGATGTTTTTAATATATTGGCCTAAAGGCAATTCCGAGAGATAGGTCTGATAATCCCGATATTCATCTGACATAGATTCAAAGCTGTCACGCTCCCACGGCGTACCGGAAATTGCCAACAAAGGTGCCAACATTGAACAGACTGCAATATCAGCCAGACTAAAACGCGATCCCGCAAAATAAGCTCCCTTATTCTCGATCAGTGTCTGGTTCAGCTGTTCAACTGTCTCTTTAATATATTCACGGGACTGAGCAAGTGTATCTTCAGTAAGTGCATAACCTTTGCTGAGAAGAGTTTTAAGCAAAGGCTTGGAAAATTTTTCGAACTGACGTAGATATCCCTTTTCACCGATCAGGATCTCCATCGATTCATGATCATGGGATAAAGCCTGGGCCAGCATCCAGCGACGGATATGACGTCCCAGTTCCTGAGTCATTTCATCAATCTCCAGCACTTTTTGACGTAAGCGCCCTTCTACTGGTAATAAACGATGCTCAGGATAATGTTCATCCAGATACAAGGCGATCTGAGTCGAATCTGCAATCCATTGCTCCTTGTCACGCAAAATTGGCAGACGGTTCTGTCCGGTTTTAAGACGAGCAAAGGCACGATGCGCCCCTGGCATGAGGTTTTGTGCGACATAATCCAGTTCTTTATGATCAAGCATCCAACGTGCTTTTTCACAAAAATGTGATAAAGGAAACTGGTATAAGGTGCGCATAAAATCTCCATGTTGATTATTAAATTCGGTCGCATTAAAACCATCTATTTCAGTTGGATACTTTAGACACCCTTCATTGGAAATACAATGTGCTTTTAATTCAAAATTAAGATGTTGCTTATTCAACTCCACAATGTTTATTTTTATACATTTTTTTGTCTTGTTTATATTTAAAGCAGATATGTCTTTTTAAAAGTCATACTTATAGGTTAAAAAACAAATTAAATCCTTTTGTTTTTTAACTATTTACTATATTCAAAATTGATAAAAACCTAGCAGTTTTTGTCCTAAATAGGTTTTTTCATAAGCTTTGCGAAAGCAATTACTTAATCTCATAAAGCTTAGCCTGTAACGTTTTGATATCGATTTAGGATGTCATTATGTCTCGTTTAACTTTTGAAAAAGTTCATATTATTGAAAATGATCACGACGCAATTAATGCTGCCTACCATGTTGCAGACTTTGCTCTGGAAGGCCGAAATCAGCGTGATCAGCAACGTGTACTTCCTCTTGCTGAAATTGACCTGTTCAGCCAAAGGGGTCTGGGCGGTATACGTATTCCAAAACAGTACGGCGGTGCCTTCGTTTCCAATAAAACCCTGGCGCATGTATTCCGTATTGTGAATAAAGCTGACTCGAGTGTCGGGCAAATCCCTCAGAACCAGATCGCATTACTCAACATGATCCAGATCATGGGTACAGAACAACAAAAAAAGTTTCTTTATAGTGAAATTTTAAAGGGTAAACGTCTGGCCAATGGCGGTCCGGAACGTCATACCAAAGATACTAAAACTCTGGCGACCACGCTTACAATCGAAAATGGTCGCTATTTTGTCGATGGCGAAAAATTCTATTCAACTGGTAGCAGCTTCGCGCACTGGCTGGCAATTAAAGCGATTCATCCTGAAGGGCATGTGGTGCTCACTATTGTCGACCGGACTACTGACGGTGTTGAAGTGATTGATAACTGGAATGGTTTTGGTCAACGCACCACCTCTAGCGGTACCGTTAAACTGCAACATGTCGAAGTCGATCCACTACTGATTTTTGATGAGCGTCTGTTAGGGAATCAACCAAGTTACCGTGGTGCCTATTCTCAGCTGATGCAGGTGGCAATTGATGTCGGGATTGCTGAAGCGGCTTTTGCCGATACGTTGACTGCCATACATAAGGCTCGTCCGGTTGTGGATGCACAAGTCGAAAAAGCCAGCTTTGAGCATTACACCCTGCAGGAAGTGGGTAAGTCATCTGTGTTATTAGATGCCGCGATTCTACTGCTGGATGAAGCTGCTGAATATCTGGATGAACTGGATCAACTGGAAGCAGTGACCGATGAGCAGGCAGCCAAAGCCTCAATTCTGGTGGCTGAAGCCAAGGTCTATGCCAATGATGCAGCCTTAAATATTTCGGAAAAATTACTGGAATTGGGCGGCAGCCGCTCCAGCCTGAGTCAGCACAATCTGGATCAGCATTGGCGCAATGCCCGGGTACATACCCTGCATGACCCGATCCGCTGGAAGCTGCATGCACTCGGGGATTATTACCTGAATCATAAACTCCCTGCCCGCCACGCCTGGATTTAAGGAGATTTGCCATGACTTCATTTCAAAACATTATTCCATTTCAATCCGAGCAGCTGGCGCAAGCTCATATCATCCAGTCTGATAAGGAAGCCTTAGAAATTGCCCGTAATCTAGCAGATCAATTCAAGGTGGGTGCGGTACAGCGTGATGCTGAACGTATTCTGCCGTTCGAGGAAATCGAAGCTTATAGTCAGTCTGGACTCTGGGCAATTACCGTGCCTAAAGAATATGGCGGCGCAGAAGTGTCTAGCTATACCGTAGCACAAGTCATTGCCCTGATGAGCGGTGTAGATGGCTCAATTGGCCAGATTCCACAAAATCATTTTTATGGTCTGGAAATTCTGCGCAATAACGGTACTGAGCAACAAAAACATAAACTCTATGCCGAAGTGCTAAAAGGCGCCCGTTTCGGTAATGCCCTGGCTGAGTTCAAAACCAAGACTGCCGCACAACGCCAGACTGCAATCCGCAAGACCGAGCAAGGATATGTAATTAATGGAGAGAAGTTCTATTGTACCGGTAGCCTATTCGCACACCGCATTCCGACACTGGTCGTAGATGAAAATGAGCAGCAATTTCTGGCTTTCGTCCCACGTGACAGCGCCGGTCTGACGCTGATTGATGACTGGAGCGGTTTTGGTCAGCGCACGACTGGCAGTGGTACAGTAAAATTTGACAATGTTCCAGTGCTTGAAGAAGATGTCGTACGTTTTGATACTGCCTACTCTCGTCCCACCATTTCTGGTCCTTTCGCACAATTGCTGCATGCTTCTATTGAAACTGGTATTGCCCGTGCTGCCTTTGAAGAAACCTTAAACCGCGTGCGTCAGGCACGTCCGTGGATTGATTCTGGTGTGGACCAAGCCAGAGATGATCCACTGACCAAATTTGAACTCGGCCGCGTAGTTGCTGATGTACGTGCTTCTGAAGTTTTACTCAAACAGGCTGCGTACGCTGTCGATGCTGCCAAAGCCAATCCGACTGAAACCAGTGTTGCCAAAGCCTCTCTAGATGTGGCTAAAGCGCGTGCGCACAGTACCGAAACTGCATTAAAAGCATCTTCCAAACTTATTGAACTGGCTGGCAGCCGTGGTAGCCAGCGTGAAGATGGTCTGGACCGCTTCTGGCGCAATGCTCGCGTGCATACCCTGCATGATGCTTCACGCTGGAAATATTATTTCATTGCTAATTATTTGCTGAATGGTGTTCTGCCTCCACGCCGGGGGACGTTGTAATGACAAATATTATGAACAGCTCGAAAGCGAAGGAAATCCTGCTCAATGCCTTTGATATGAACTGCGTAGGTCATATCAATCATGGCCTGTGGACTCATCCACGGGATGAATCGCATCGTTTTAATGAGCTGAGCTACTGGACCGATCTGGCAAAAATGTTAGAACAAGGATTGTTTGATGGTCTGTTTATTGCCGACATCACCGGGGTCTATGACGTCTACCAGAATGGCATTGATCTGACTCTAAGAGAATCGATTCAATTACCGAGTCATGATCCAAGCACCCTCGTGTCTGCCATGGCAGCCGTGACCCAGCATCTCGGTTTTGGTGTCACGGTGAATCTCAGCTATGAATCGCCATATCAGTTCGCCCGCCGTTTTGCCAGTCTGGATCACCTGACCCATGGCCGTATCGGCTGGAATATTGTCACCGGTTATCTGGACAGTGCACAACGTCTGATTGGTGAAAATGGCCTGAAAGACCATGATCTGCGCTATGAACAGGCCGAGGAATTTTTACAGCTGTGCTACAAGTTCTGGGAAAGCTCCTGGGAAGATGATGCTGTCTTAAAAGATAAGCAGCAGCGTATCTTTACTGATCCAGCCAAGGTGCATCAGATCAATCACCAAGGCCAGTTTTATCGCAGTCAGGGCGTATTCCAGGTTTCCCCTTCTGTTCAGCGTACGCCGGTACTATTCCAGGCTGGTGCATCACCGCGTGATATGGCTTTCGCTACCCAGCATGCTGAAGGCATGTTTATTGGTGGTGAGCATCCAGACAAGATCAAGAAACAGGTCGATCAGATTCGTCGTCAAGCGGTTGAACAAGGCCGTGATCCTGAAGCAATCAAAATTTTTGTCGGCATTACCGTCGTGACTGCAGCAACGGATGAACTAGCACAGCAAAAGCTGGATGAATATCGCGCCTATGCCAGCCCTGAAGCAGGTCTTGCACATTATTCCAGCTCAGTTGGCATTGACCTGTCCAAATTTGCTGATGATGAACCAATTCTTTACAAGAAGACCAATAGTATTGCGACGGTTAATGACAAATTCAAAGAGCAGCAGATCACACCCAATGACCTAAAAGCTCAACATGAGCTGGGTGGTCGTTATCCACTGATCGTAGGTAGTGGCGCAACGGTGGCAGAAAAACTGATTCAGCTGATTGATGAAACTGGTATTGATGGCTTCAACCTGACCCGCACGGTGGCACCTGAATCGCATCAGGATTTTATCCAATTTGTGATTCCTGAATTACAGCAGCGCGGACGCTATAAAACTGAATATGAACAAGGCAGTTTCAGACACAAACTGTTTCAGCAAGGTGACCGCTTACCTAGCGCGCATCCAGTACAGCAATTCCGATGTCAAAACTCTGCCTCTACCGCGAACACAAACTTAAAGCAAAAACAATCAGCATAAATTTATTTTGAGGTGCAACATGGCACAAACAGCTAAAACAAAATTCACCATTATTGGGGTGATTATTGCCGCCGTGATTATCGGCTTGGTGATCTGGAATCAACAAAAGAAATCCGGTTCGGATGAACTGGTGATTGGGATCAGCCCGTCCTTCGCTAAACCTTTACAAGTCGCAGCCGAAGAGGCCAAACAGCAAGACATCAATGTCAAACTGGTCGAGTTCTCAGACTGGAACACACCAAACATCACCCTGAATCATGGTGACATTGATGCTAACTTCTTCCAGCATCAGCCATTTTTGGATAATGCGAAGAAAGAAACTGATTTTAAAATCAAGGCGTTTGCCAAAGGTGCAGCAACTCATGTTGGTCTATATTCCAAGAAAATTAACAGTCTGGATGAACTTAAAGACGGCGCGAAAGTTGTAGTGCCAAACGATCCAGTCAACCAAGGCCGTGCTCTATTGTTATTACAACAGGCTAAACTGGTGACTTTAAAAGATCCGAATAACCACCTTTCTAGCCTAAAAGATATTGCAGTGAATCCGAAAAATCTGCAATTCGTTGAGGTTGAAGGTCCGCAAACTGCACGTGCCATTGATGATGTTGATCTGGCTTTCGGTTACCCGCACTATCTACGTCTGGCTAAAACAGCTGATCCAGAACAGGCATTGCTATTTGACTCTAACAAGGACAACCGTTACGCGATCCTGTTTGCGGTACGTGAGGACTATCAGGACAAAAATGACAAGCTGAAAAAATTTGTTGAAATCTATCAGAACTCACCTCGCGTGAAGGAAGCATTAGATGCTGACTTCGGTGCGAAACTCTGGTTCCCGGGCTGGAAATAAGGTGTAGTTATGACACAAGTAAATTCGTCAAATTCGAATGCAAAGAAGTGGATCATTGGCGGCGTCATCCTCGCACTTATTCTTGGTCTGGCGGCTTACCGTTGGACCAAGGGTCAGCAGCAGGAAGATGTACTGACCATTGGCATTAGCCCACCTTATGCAGACTTATTGCAAAGTGTGGCTGATGAACTGAAACCGCAAGGTATTAATGTGAAACTGGTTGAATTTTCCGACTGGCATGCACCCAATGTCGCGGTACAGAATGGCGACATCGATGCTAACTTTTTCCAGCAAAGTGTCTACTTAAGAAATGCCATTCGTGAAACCAACTTCGATTTACATAGTTTCGCGCCCGGTACGGGTAGCCATGTCGGTTTATATTCTAAGAAATATAAATCGCTGGATGAGTTACCACAAAATGCCCGTGTGGTCATTCCAAATGATCCGGTGAATCTGGCACGTGCCTTGATCCTTCTTAACCGTGCAAAACTGATTGAACTGAAAAATATCAACAATGAATTATCAACCGTTAAGGACATCAAGAATAATCCTAAACAGTTGCAGTTTATTGAAGTTGAAGGCTCACAAACGGCACATGCCTTGAATGAAGCTGATCTGATCTTTGGTTATCCACATTATCTAAAACTTGCTAAAGCAGCAGATCCACATGATGCTCTGTTCCTGGATCCAATCGACAAGAAATACGCCATTCTGTTTGTGACACGCAAAGACTATGAAGATAAAAACCAGAAACTGGCGACTTTCGTAAAAGCTTTCCAGAATTCTGAAAAAGTCAAAGCAATTCTGGACCAGGATTTTGGTACTGGTATGTGGTTTGAAGGCTGGAAATAAGGTGAATACTATGGTGAGTTTTGGTTCTCAGGTGGCGTTTTCCGTCCCACATATCAAAATCCGTGACCTGAATAAATACTATGAGGTACAAGGCAAATCGGTACATGCCTTGAAAAACATCAATCTGGATATTCCTGAAGGCAAGATCTTCGGGATTATCGGGAAAAGTGGTGCGGGGAAATCCTCGCTGCTACGTACCCTAAATGGTCTGGAACAGATCAGCGAAGGTCATATCCATATCCATCAGCAGGATTTGGCTGGCTTAACCCATGCTGAACTGATCCAGCTTCGTCAGCGTATTGGCATGATTTTTCAGCACTTCAACCTGATGTCTGCCAAAACCGTCTGGGAAAATGTAGCTCTGCCTTTAAAAGTTGCAAATTATAAAAAATCAGACATTGATGCGCGTGTAAACGAAGTGCTGCAACTGGTCGGCTTAAGCGATAAGGCTCAGAACTACCCTTCTCAGCTATCCGGTGGCCAAAAACAGCGTGTCGGTATTGCCCGCGCGCTGGTGCATCACCCGGAAATTCTACTCTGTGATGAAGCCACTTCTGCACTGGATCCGGAAAGTACCTCAGTGGTGCTGTCTTTACTGAAAGAAATCAACCAGAAACTCGGCATCACTATTGTACTAATCACCCATGAAATGCAGGTCATTCGTGAAATCTGCGATCAAGTCGTCGTGATTGAAAAAGGTGAAATTGTTGAAGCGGGTGAAGTCTGGTCAGTGTTTTCCAATCCACAGCAGCAGATTACCCAGGAACTGCTGAATCTGGAACAGCTGGAACTGCCATTTTCGATCAGTCCTGAAGTGACAACAGATACCACGCATAGCATTATCAAACTGCGCTATGCCTCTAGTGTTCAGTATTCCCCAGATTTGAAAGTGATTTTCGAACAGTTCGAGCATCCGGTGCATCTCTATCAAAGTCATATCGACAGCATCCAGAATCATCTGGTCGGTAGCCTGATTGTCGCAGTTGCCGATCTAAATCTGGATACTGACTTACTTCAGCAAAAACTAAAACAACACATTGCACAGATTGAGGTGATTGGCTATGCACGACCAACTCATTGATTTATTACTAACAGGAACCACCGATACCCTCATCATGGTTGGTGTATCCGCAATCGTTGCCTTTCTGATTGGTTTACCGATGGCAGTAGTACTGGTCAGTACATCTGAACACGGGATCTATCCATCCAAACCCATTAATCAGGCTCTGGGCTGGATTGTAAATATTACCCGTTCGGTGCCTTTCCTGATTTTAATGGTCGCTTTAATTCCCCTTACCCGCTGGATTGTAGGCACCAGCTATGGCGTCTGGGCAGCAGTTGTACCTTTAACGTTGGCCGCGACTCCTTTCTTTGCGCGTATTGCTGAAGTGAGTTTACGTGAAGTCGATCAGGGACTGATTGAAGCGGCTCAAGCGATTGGCTGTAACCGTAAGCAAATTATCTGGTATGTGCTATTACCTGAAGCTTTACCAGGGATTGTGGCCGGTTTTACCGTCACTTTGGTGACCATGATTAACTCATCAGCAATTGCCGGTGCTATTGGTGCCGGTGGTCTGGGCGACATTGCCTACCGTTATGGCTATCAGCGTTTTGACATGCAGATCATGCTGGCGGTGATTGTGGTGCTGGTGATTCTGGTCATGCTGGTTCAGGCCACTGGTGACACCCTATCGAATCAGCTCGATAAACGTAAAATTTAAAAACATCTATTTCATAAGTTTTCAACAAAGCACCCAGCCATGACCTGACTTTGTCATGGCTTTCATGTAAAATCACTGGCAATTTTTATATAACGCTTTGTGAGTTATTTCATGGGTTTTAATTGTGGTATTGTAGGCCTGCCTAACGTTGGTAAATCTACGCTTTTCAATGCATTAACTAAAGCTGCAATTGCTGCGGAAAACTTCCCATTCTGTACGATTGAACCAAACACCGGTATCGTGCCTGTACCAGATCCACGCTTGGATAAACTTGCTGAAATCGTAAAACCACAACGCGTGGTACCAACTACCATGGAATTTGTGGACATCGCGGGTCTGGTTGCTGGTGCATCTAAAGGCGAAGGTCTGGGTAACCAGTTCCTGGCGAATATCCGTGAAACTGATGCAATTGCTCATGTTGTTCGTTGTTTCGAAGATGAAAACGTGATTCACGTCAACGGTAAAATTGATCCGCTTGATGACATCGCAACGATTAACACTGAACTTGCTCTAGCTGACCTTGAAACTGTGACTAAAGCAGTGACTCGTCTGGCGAAGTCTGCAAAAGGTGGCGATAAAGAAGCTGTAGCCACTAAAGCCGTTCTTGAAAAAATCCTACCTTTGCTTGATGAAGGCAAACCTGCCCGTGCAGCAAATCTGGATGATGACGAACGTAAACTGGTACGTGGCTTTGGTTTGTTAACGCTTAAACCAACGATGTACATCGCTAACGTGGCAGAAGACGGTTTTGAAAATAACCCGCACCTCGATGCGGTACGTGAACTGGCAGCTGCTGAAAATGCAATCGTGGTTCCGCTTTGCAACCAGATCGAAGCTGAAATTTCATTGCTTGAAGATGAAGACCGTGCTGAGTTCCTGGAAGCAATGGGTATGGAAGAGCCAGGTCTGAACGTGGTGATCCGCGCAGGTTATTCACTGCTTGGCCTACAAACTTACTTCACTGCCGGTGTACAGGAAGTTCGCGCCTGGACGGTTAAAGTCGGCGCTACTGCGCCTCAGGCAGCGGGTGTCATTCACACTGACTTCGAAAAAGGCTTCATCCGTGCAGAATGTATTGCTTACGAGGACTTCGTACAGTACAACGGCGAAGCTGGCGCCAAAGAAGCAGGTAAATGGCGTCTGGAAGGTAAAACTTATATCGTTCAGGACGGCGATGTTCTGCACTTCCGCTTCAACGTATAAGTTGAAGATAAAAATGCCTCGATAATTCGGGGCATTTTTTATGTATTTTAAAAAGGATTAATCAGCTGCTATTTCCGCATATGAGGTGTCTTGTTCCATTAGCAAGCGTTGCTTACGTGCTTCAAGTAACATTTTTGCTTCTAGTTCCTTGCGAAAGCCGAACAGGAAAATTAATTCCGCAAGAACAAATAAAGGTCCGATCGCCAGGCCAATCAGATCATCCATAAATGCCGGTTTTTTCTTTTCGTAGAAATGACCTACAAACTGGAATGCCCATCCAATGGCGAAAATTCCAACGCTGGTACTCAGCCAGGTTCCAGTATCCCACTGTGCCACATTATAGGCATAAGGATAAACAAACATAAAAATGAAGGCCATGATCAATGCAAAAAATACATCAATAGTTAAATAATAAAGAATTGAAACAATGAGAAGTCCCAAGGCGAGAGTCACCTCAAAGCCGGACATCATCAGTGATACACGTGCAGTAAGACAAATAATGGAAAAAACAATTAATGGGACCCCAATAAAATGTGTCATGACATTCTTACGGTCTAAATGATAAGCTGCATACTGGCTTAATAGTCGTTCTACTCTGGTCATATTATTCTTCCTTGACTGGCCATAGAATTTGACTATAGCGCAACAATAAAAGATAAGTTGTCAGCTGGACGACAACTCATAAAACTTGGAGCAATAAAGCGAGTGGAAGAAAAACATCTTGTTGAATTAGAAAAAAATTCCTGGTTCTCAAAATTACCTTCTCATTTCCAGAACGTCCTGCTGAAACATGCAGTTACCTTATCCGTCGATAAAGACCAGACCGTATTTTATTCAGGTGATGTGTTTGATGGAATTTATGCTGTGTTAGAAGGTGCAATTGGTTTAGGGTCTATCAATATTGAGGGTAAAGAGGCAGTTTCTGCAATTGTGGAACCCATTGTCTGGTTTGGTGAAATATCATTGGTAGATGAACAGCCGCGTTCTCATCACGCCATCGCCTGCAAGAAATCCCTGCTCTTGCATATTCCCGCGCAATTTATTTATAAGCTGGTGGCTGAACACCCTGCATTCTGGTTTCACATCTCCCAGCTCATGAGCCAGAAATTACGTTATGTGTTTCTGGAATTATTTTCTATTCAGACCCAAACCATGCAACAACGCCTAGCGCAGCGTTTACTGTTTATTTTGCAAGGCTATGGCAATCACCTGGTCATTAAAAACCGTACCATTCAGTTGTCGCAGGAACAATTGTCACAAATGCTGATGTGTTCCCGCCAGACTATTAATCAGGAACTGCAACAGCTGGAAAAAATGAATATCCTGAAAATTGCCTTTAAACAGATTGAAATTCTGGATGTGCAACGACTACATCAATTGACTGGCGTCCCGCTCCACTGATTCCGAACCAAGAAAATCAAAAAGGCTGAGCATATGACTCAGCCTTTTTGATACGAATAAAATATCGATCAGCTTGCGACACCCACCTGTTTCGGATCAGTATTGCCCAGTTGTGGATGAGCAATTGCACTTTCACACTGTTTTTTGTCACGTTCATAATCGGCTTGCTTCTGTGCCAGACTATTCCCATCTTCAAGTGTGGTACGTGCCCAGATTTCCAGACTGGTTAAAGCCTTACGACATAATGCATATTTTCCTTCAGTCACGGAATCAGTCATTTTCACATTAATGCGCCAATCCGTGCTCAACTTGCGTGCAGGCTGACGAACGCGTTTTTCAATCTGATCAATCTGCTTGTTGTAGACCAGCGGATCTACTTCATTCATAAATGTCCAAGCTTCATGGGCATAAGTGGTCGCATCATTGCTCAGTTTCGGGGCTGGCTTAATTTCCGGTGCTTGATTGCCTGAACCCTCATTTCCGCATGCCTGTAACAACAATGCTGTGCTGACTAAAGCAACACTCAATATATAACGTGTCTTGAACATGAACATTATCAGGCTCGCCATCTTAAACAATTCGGCACTATGCTATTAAATTCACGTACAATACTCAATTACCATTTGACCCCTTGTTCAACTCTCCCTCCAAGGTGTGCTGTGTCCGAACTGAATCAACACGCTGTAAAACCTGCCAGTTTTTGGCAAGGTGCCAAAGACAGCCAGGCGATTATTTTTACCTATTTGCCCGTTTCTTTTGCCTTTGGGGTTTCTGCGACCCAATTTGGCTTTACCGCATGGGAAGCATTATTCCTGTCTTGCTCCATGTATGCAGGTGCCAGTCAATTCCTGGTTGTTGCACTCTTAGGGAGTGGCACCTCCATTTGGATGACTGCATTAACCGTGATTGCTCTGGATATCCGTCATCTACTTTATGGCCCTGCGCTACAGAATTTGATTCAGGATCGGCTCAATTTGAAAAAAACCGCAGTCTGGGCTTGGGGACTCACAGATGAGGTATTTGCCTCTGGCATGATCAAACTGTCGCAACGGCGTCAGGAATGGTCTGAATCGTGGATGCTGGGGTTGAGTTTATTCAGCTGGCTGTCCTGGGCAACAGGTTCTTTTCTGGGTGGCTTATTTGCAGATCAGGTCAGCAACTTACCGCAATTTTTACAGGCTGCTTTAGACTTTCTGTTACCTGCGCTATTCCTAAGCTTCCTGCTAGCAGCCTTTGAGAAGAAACATACTTTTGTTGTCGCTGTGACGATTGTCGTATCAGCCATAGCCTGCTACATAATCGACCTGTCTGCTGCAATCTTTATCGGCATCAGTTCCGGTATTCTGGCAGGCCTGTTCAAGCACTATGTACTCAAACGTCCCGATCCTGAGCATATGGGAGAAGAACTATGAATTTAGAAATTATTCTGGTTGGTATTCTGGTCGGAATTGCCAATTTCGCTTCCCGTTTCGGACCTTTTTTTGTGATTCAGAAATCGCAGCAAGGTTCACAAAAGCGTGGTGCGCTGTGGTTGAAAATTGCCTTAGGTGCGATTGGAATTTCTGCAATTAGCTCAATGTTGGTCGTGGCGACACTACCGCCTTTGCTGGAAACTCCCGATAAAAGTGTGGCGATGCTGGCCGGTTTTATTGTATTAACAGTGCTGTATTTCAAGTTTAAACGCATTGTGATGGCCACTTTGACGGCTGCCCTCACCTATGGCCTGATTTATACTTACCTGCCGATTCATTTTTAAAGATTAAATCAATGAATATAAGAGGCTTATGCTACGTTCCGGTATAAGCTTCTTTTAATGATAATAAGAAAATTGGCATGCTTGAGCCAAAACAGATTATTAAAGGAAGATCTTTATTCATCAGCGCTGGGGTGAAGCATTACAATATTCTCGAAACTGTTTCCCTGCCGGATTTCGAATGCTTTACTCAGTCTTTTCTATTGGCTTGGTTCTTCCCTTTGCTGCTCCCTATCTTTATTAGCAACCCAATCAAACCATGAAACCCCTACCTTAGCTGGAATTAAGTCCGGGGGGTAGATTCTGAAAATGAAAAAACTGAATCCGCAAAATCATATTTATTATTTAGATCCTCAAATCGATCCGGTGAAAGTATCCTTCTGATTTCTTAATCTAAATTTTGCGAACTTTATAAATAAAATTGTTGGTCAATATCACAATTTTATATGAAACTTGGCTTATCTCCGCAGAGAGTTCTGCTATGCTAAAAGCCCATAAAATCAAGCATGGATGATTTACATGAGCGTGACGATTGGTACCCCATTACAGGCTTCTGCCTTCAAGGTTTTATTACTGGGTTCAGGCGAACTGGGCAAGGAAGTGGTGATTTCCCTGCAACGGTTAGGTGTCGAGGTTCACGCAGCTGACCGCTATGACCATGCACCTGCCATGCAAGTTGCCCATCAGTCGCATACCTTGAATATGGCTGATCCAGCAGAGCTCAGACAGCTGATTGTTCAGGTGAAACCAAATCTGATTGTTCCAGAAATTGAAGCGATTGCCACTCAGGTGCTGGTTGAAATTGAAGAGCAGAATATCGCAACAGTAATTCCATCCGCGAAAGCAGTGAATCTGACCATGAACCGTGAAGGCATCCGTCGTCTGGCCGCTGAAGAACTGGGCCTGCCAACATCTGCTTACCGTTTTGCCGATACTTTAGAATCTTTCCGTGCCGCTTGTGATGATATTGGTTATCCAAACTTTGTGAAGCCTGTGATGTCCTCTTCAGGAAAAGGGCAATCTCGCGTAAAAAGCTTCGATGAAGTTGATGCTGCCTGGGAATATGCGCAAACGGGTGGTCGTGTAAATCAAGGTACCGTCATTGTTGAGTCACAGATTGATTTTGATTTTGAAATCACCCTGCTGACTGTTCGTGCCAAAAATTCGAAAACAGGTGAAATCGAAACCTCTTATTGCGACCCGATTGGTCACCGTCAGGATTCTGGGGACTATGTTGAAAGCTGGCAACCTCAGTCAATGACACCTGCTGCATTGGAAGAAGCCAAGCGAATTGCCAATAAAGTAACCGTTGCGCTCGGTGGTTGCGGTATTTTTGGGGTAGAACTCTTTGTCAAAGGCGATAAAGTATGGTTTAGTGAAGTGTCACCACGTCCACACGACACCGGCTTAGTCACTTTAGCTTCCCAGTTCCAAAGTGAATTTGAGTTGCATGCGCGTGCAATCCTGGGCCTTCCGGTAAATACCACTCGTCATAGCGTTGCAGCCAGTGCTGTGATTTACGCCGGTGTAGATGATCAGAATCTTTCTTATTCTGGTCTGGATCTTGCTTTAGCAGATGGCAATACAGACTTGCGCCTGTTTGGCAAGCCTGAAGGCTTCAAACGACGTCGTATGGGTGTAGCAACTGCACGTGCTGAAACAACAGATCAGGCACGTGAACTTGCGCAACAGGTGGCTCAACAAGTCAGTGTCAACCAAAACTAAGCTGAAAAACGAAACGGACGACTGTTCATGATCAATACCCTGCCATTGCTGAATTACACCAAAAGTAACCATGACATTAAAGCTATTAACGAATGGCGCAGTGATGTCGAGCACCAGCTGCAGGAATGTTTTGAAAATGGTGAGTCGATCCGTGACATTATTCTGACCCGATCAAATCTGATTGATGAAGCGCTACAGTTCCTGTGGAAACATGCTGAACTCGATCAGACTGATCTGGGTCTATTTGCTGTCGGTGGCTACGGCCGCCGCGAAATGCTACCCTATTCTGATGTCGACATCATGATCCTGTCAGAAGATGAAATTACGTCTGAACAGGAACAGTTGATTTCGACCTTTATTTCATCCTTATGGGATGTTGGCAATTTCAAGCCAGGTATTAGCGTCCGCACCATTAGTGAATGTGTCAATCAGGCCAGCAGTGACCTGACTGTAGCCACGACCCTGATTGAGTCCCGTCTGATTACCGGTAATGAAAGCCTGGCCAAATGGCCACGTCGTATCGTGTCTCAATCCTGGACCGACAAGACCTTTTTTGATGCGAAAATGGAAGAACAGCATAAACGCTATGCTCAACATAACAATACCGAAAGTAATCTCGAACCAGACATTAAAAATGCCCCCGGCGGTATTCGTGATATTAACCAGATCGGCTGGATTGCCAAACGCCATTTTCGCGTAAACCGTATTTATGATCTGGTACATCTTGGTTTTATTTCAGAATTTGAACTGGCCGTTTTAGAAGAAGCCGAAAGCTTCCTCTGGGAAATCCGTCATCATCTGCATCGCATTACCAAACGCGATGAAAACCGCCTGTTATTCGACTATCAGCGTGATATCGCCGCGAAGTTCGGCTATGTACGTGAAGAAGGCCAACCGCAGAACTATCCGATTGAACAGTTTATGAAGCGCTATTACCGCAATGCCCAGCAGGTATCGACGCTGAACGAAATGCTGTTGGCTTATTTTAATGAATCGGTAATTACCCCGCGTCTGCCAAACTATGAGCGTAACATCGAAGAAATTAACCAGAACTTTAAACTGGTTGATGGCAAACTTGCGGTACAGCACCATAAAACTTTCTCGGAAAATCCAAGCGCGATTCTGGAAATTTTTTATCTTCTGGCAAACCGTCCGGAGATTGAAGGCATCCGTGCCCGTACTTTGCGTCTATTAACGCTCGCAGCAAAACGGATTGATCAGGATTATCGCAATAATCCCGTTCATCAAGCGCTGTTCATGGCGATTATCCGTTCACCACATCGTTTATATGAAACCTTGGTAGCAATGAAACGCTACGGCGTATTAGGGAATTATATTCCGGCCTTTGGCCAGATTATGGGGCTGATGCAGTATGACCTGTTCCATATCTATACCGTAGATGCGCATACCCTACTGCTATTACGCAACCTGAACCGCTTTAAAGAACCGGAATTCGCCAAAGAATTCCCAGTAGTCAGTTCAGTGTTCCAGCGTCTGGCCCGTCGTGACATCGTCTATCTGGCTGCCCTGTTCCATGACATTGCCAAAGGTCGTGGTGGTGACCATAGCGAACTCGGTGCCACTGATGCGATTGCATTTTGCCGCACGCATGGCTTTACCGAGCGTGAATGCAATCTGGTTGCATGGCTGATTCAGAATCACCTCATCATGTCAGTGACTTCACAGAAAAAAGATATTTCTGATCCGGATGTGGTCCGTGAATTCGCAGAACAAATGGGTGATATGGAGCACCTGGACTATCTGTATACCCTGACCGTTGCCGACATTAATGCCACCAATCCCAAACTGTGGAATACCTGGCGTGCATCTTTAATGCGTCAGCTATATACGCATGCGCGCGATGTGATCCGTTCTGGTCTGGGTCGTCCGGTGGACTATCAGATGCTGATTGAAGACACCAAGTTTGCTGCCAGCGAACTACTGGTACAGGACTTCTCTTTATATGATGTGGAAACCATCTGGCAGGAACTCGGTGATGACTACTTCCTGAAAGAATCGCCAGATGAAATCGCTTGGCATACTCGTGCCATTTTACAGCATGGTGATAATTCTGAACCGCTGGTGCTGATGCGTCCGCATCGTAAATATGCGCAAGATGCAGTGCAAATCTTTATTTATACGCAAGATAAACCAAATCTGTTTGCCACCACAGTGGCCGTTCTGGACCGCATGGACCTGGATGTACAGGATGCGCGGATTATCACGGCGACCAAGGCGTTCAGTCTGGACACTTATGTCGTGCTTGACCGTTTCGGTACACTCCTCACCGATCCGGAACGCGAGCTGAAAGTGATTGATGCACTTAAAGATGCTTTAAGCCACTCCGATAAATATCCAGGCCTGATGCAGCGCCGTATTCCACGTCAGCTTCGTCATTTTGATATTGAAAATACGGTAGATATCAGCCTGAACCCTGTTTTGAACCAGAATATGGTGGAAATTGCCACGCTCGACCAACCGGGTCTACTTGCCAAAGTAGGCGGATTATTTATGATGCGTGGTCTGGATATCCATTCTGCTAAAATTGCCACACTTGGCGAACGTGCCGAAGACATTTTCTTTGTCACCAAAAAAGATGGCATGCCGTTGAACCCTGAAGAATCTTCTGAATTTGCCTCTGCGTTAAAAGCAGCGCTGGATGAAGCCTCTAATCAGGTCAACAGTCAACACTCACATTAAAACGCGGTAACTCATTCATGAACTCTAGCTTGTCTTTATTGCATCCTTATCCATTTGAAAAGTTGAATAAGCTTTTTGCGGATATTAAGCCTGCGAATATGCCACTCATTCCCCTATCGATTGGTGAACCAAAGCATCCAGCTCCTGAGTTCGTGAAACAGGCGATTATTGATAATTTCCAGCACCTTTCGACTTATCCAAACTCGAAAGGTTTACCTGAACTGCGTACCAGTATCGCCAACTGGCTGACTCGCCGTTTTAAACTGAACAGCATTAGCACAGACAGCAATATCTTGCCAGTATCGGGTACCCGTGAAGCAATCTTCTCTTTTGTACAGGCCCTGATTAATCGTGAAGATGCACCTTATGTGGTGATGCCAAATCCTTTTTATCAGATTTATGAAGGTGCAACGCTACTTGCAGGTGCAAAACCGTACTTTATCAACTGCACTGAGGAAAATAATTATCTTGGTGATTTTGATACAGTCCCTGCTGAAGTCTGGGAAAGAACCGCACTTCTATTTGTCTGTACACCGGGTAACCCGACAGGTGCAGTCCTGTCTAAAGAACAGTTTAAAAAGCTAATTGCACTTTCTGATCAATATGATTTTGTGATTGCTTCAGATGAATGCTACTCAGAGTTATGGTTTGATGAAGCCCCCATCGGTTTACTGGAAGTCTGTGCAGAAATTGGACGTGATGACTACAAAAACTGCGTAGTATTCCATTCACTCTCTAAACGCTCGAATCTTCCAGGCATGCGTTCAGGCTTTGTTGCGGGTGATGCGGATTTGCTTAAACCTTATCTGCAATATCGTACTTACCACGGTGCAGCGATGCCGGTTCAACATCAGCTGGCTTCAATTGCTGCCTGGGATGATGAAGCACATGTTGAAGAAAACCGCGTACAGTACCGTGCCAAGTTTGATCTGTTCCAGAAAGAGCTTGGTCACTTGTTGCCACTGAAAAAACCGGATGCGGGTTTCTACTACTGGTTGAAAGTAGACAATGATGAAGAATTTGCCAAATGCTTAATGCAACAGGCACATATCAAAGTACTTCCTGGCCGCTACCTGTCTCGTGATACAGAGCAAGGCAATCCAGGTGAAAACCATGTACGTCTGGCACTGGTTGCTGATCTGGCACAATGTGAACAGGTCATTGAGCGCTTAAAAGCCATTCTTTAACCTAAAATTTTTAATAAAAAATCCACTATATTTATAGTGGATTTTTTATTTCAATCTTATGTTCCAGACTATACACCAGATTGTGGTCTACACCCTTAATCGGCTCCAGCTTGGCAGCCAGCACCACTTCTTTAACTTTAGCATCGACAACTCTCAAGCCAGAACTCTGAATGATCTCAACGTCGGTAATCTGCCCTGTACTGGCGATGACCGTCATTTGCACGATTACTGTCTTGGCACGTTGCAGTTCTGCATCATTAAATCTCAGATACGGTACTTTTAGCCAGCTGACTTCATAGCCTTGCTTCGCCAGCAAATGTGGCGGCACAGCATTTTTGACAGTAGGCGGCTGATACGCTGGAACAGGCTGCTTCAGCCTTTTTAGTAATTGCCGGGTTTTTTCATCCTGTGCATAAGCAGGAGCTAAAAACAGCCCGATACATGCGCTAAATAGCAGGCTCTGAACGAGGATTCTGAATGGCATAGAATGGCTTGAAGAGAGTAAAGGCGGCCAATAACCGCCCTGAATAAGCGCCTTACAGCGCTTTTTCGATCTCAGCTTCCAGGTCTTCAGGCTTGGTGGTTGGCGCAAAACGGTTCAGTACCTTGCCATCACGCCCAATCAGGAACTTGGTAAAGTTCCATTTAATACCATTACCCAGAATCCCTTTAGAATTATTGGTCAGATAACGGAAAATTGCATGTGCTTCAGGACCTTTGACATCGATCTTGGAGAACATCGCAAATGTCACCCCATAGTTCTTCTGGCAATATGCACCAATTTGCTCATTACTGCCTGGATCCTGTCCGCCAAACTGGTTACAGGGAAAGCCTAAAACTTCCAGGCCACGATCTTTATATTTCTCGTAAAGTTTTTCCAGGCCGGCGAACTGCGGTGTGAAACCGCATTTACTTGCGGTATTCACAATTAACAGTACCTTTCCTTCATAGTCTGCAAATTGTTTGGTTTTTCCATCTAACAATTCAGCTTCAAACTGATATATGCTGGTCATGGATAAGTTTCCTCATCATTCTTTTCTTGTGTTTTTAATTCTAATGAAGCGGAGTTCACACAATAACGTAAGCCTGTTGGCTGAGGTCCATCAGTGAAAACATGCCCTAAATGTGCATCACAGTGATGGCAAACAATTTCTGTTCTGACCATACCATGAGATGTGTCTAAATGCTCTTCAATTGCAGAGCCGTTGATCGCCTTATAAAAGCTTGGCCAGCCACAGCCACTGTCATATTTGGTTTCTGAGGTAAATAAAGGTTCACCACAACAACGGCATACATAAGTACCATCTTGTTTCGTATTCCAGTATTTACCGGTAAATGCTGGCTCCGTCCCTTTTTGACGTGTAATACGGAACTCTTCAGGTGATAACTCTCTTTGCCATTCTCTGTCTGATTTACTGAGTTTTCCCATGATGACGGTCCTTTCTATCTTGCTATTTTAAATAGGATAATTCTATATTTACGTCATTCATTTTAAAAATTCTAGTGTTTGTTTAACATTTTACAAAAGACATATAATTCCCAAAAAAGCAAAAAGTAAGCAAATAAATAAAATAAAAGTAAGCATTTCGTTCATTAAATGCTTTTTTGTAAGCAATTTTAGTGGTAGGCTTGGTACTAAATTTGCTCAGGATTAAATAATGTCGCAAAAAAAAAGCGTAATTTTTAAAAACCTATTGCCGGTGATTAAACAATATCAACAGCTTGGATTTACGCATGAAAAAATTGTTGCATTACTCCGAGATGAGCACGATCTCGATCTAGTCACCACTGAGACATTTAAAAGCTATTTATATCGTTATGCAAAAGTGACCTCCACTCTTTCAGAGAACATCAAAATGCCGAACACTTTCCAAAAATCTCGCGAAATCAAAAAATCGTCTAAACTCGAGCATGTATGCTACGACATTCGCGGACCAGTGTTACGAGCGGCCAACGAGATGGAGGAAGCCGGACATAAGATCATCAAGCTGAATATCGGCAACCCTGCTCCATTTGGTTTTGAAGCACCACAAGAGATTATCAATGATGTGGCACTCAACCTGCCAAATGCGATTGGATATACCGACTCAAAAGGTATTTTCCCGGCACGTAAGGCGATCTGTCAGTACTACCAGCAAAAAGGTATTCTGGATATGCACGTCAATGATGTGTATGTGGGTAACGGCGTGTCCGAGCTGATTGTAATGGCAATGCAAGGCTTGCTGGATGACGGCGATGAAATGCTGATTCCAATGCCTGATTATCCTTTGTGGACTGCGGCAGTGAACCTGTCTGGTGGTACTGCGATTCACTATAAATGTGATGAAGAAAATTACTGGTATCCAGACATCGCAGATATGGAAAGCAAGATCACACCAAATACCCGCGGTATCGTGATCATTAACCCGAATAACCCGACAGGCTCAGTTTATCCACGTCACGTATTACAGCAAATCGTGGATCTGGCGAAAAAGCACGACCTGATTTTGTTTGCTGACGAAATTTATGACAAGATCGTTTATGACGGTATTGAGCATGTTGCCGTTGCATCACTTGCCGGTGATCAGCTATGTATCTCTTTCAATGGCCTGTCTAAAGCTTACCGTATTGCAGGTTACCGTTCTGGCTGGATGGCTATTACGGGTGATAAGTCTCGTGCAGCAGATTACATCGAAGGTCTGGATATGCTGGCATCGATGCGCCTTTGTGCCAACCATCAGGCTCAATATGCAATTCAGACTGCTCTCGGTGGTTACCAGTCAATTAATGACCTGATCCGCCCAGGTGGTCGCCTGTATGAGCAGCGCAATATTGCATGGGAAATGCTCAATGAAATTCCTGGTGTCACTTGTGTGAAACCAGAAGGTGCAATGTACTGCTTCCCGCGTCTGGATCCGGAAATTTACCCGATTGAAGATGATGAAAAACTGATGCTGGATCTGCTGCGTGCCGAGAAAGTATTGCTGGTTCAAGGTACAGGCTTTAATTGGCCAACTCCGGATCATTTCCGTGTGGTATTTCTGCCAGCAGAAAATGAATTGCGTGAAGCCATTAACCGTTTGGGCCGTTTCCTGGCAAAAATTCGTTAATAGCACCGATAAAAAAACCGCGTTTAATAACGCGGTTTTTTCTACTCATTTGCTTTTAAGTCTTTTAGTGGATTACCAAATTGTTTCAGATATTCAATCCCTAATTGGCGTGAACCCTGATCATTAATATGGTTATCATCTTTTAAGCGATATAAAGGCACATCATTCAAGATGATCTTACATACCTGCTGATCACAGATCACTTTGGTCGGATCAATGATTTTCAAATCAGGGTATTTCAGTTTGGCTTCAGCCAGAATCTGATTAAATGGTTTTAGATAAGTATCGTAGCTTTTTCTGGAAACCGTACATTGTGCATGTCGATTTAGAATTTCATTACGGATATTACAGTCTGAAGGTATCCCCTCCCAATCTAATCGTGGTACATCGTTCAGTATTACCACTTGATCACTCGCTTTGTGGGCAATTTCTAGCGCTTTCATCAAGCCCGCTTTAAAGATTTCATTATTGCGCTGATGAATCCCATCTTTAAGTTTTACCTCATCTCCAAAATATGGCGCATAAGAACCGGCTAAAATAATCATTGGATAATGGGTTTTAGACAGATGTTCGGTAAGAGCATTATTACGTTGCTCAAACTTAATGAGTTCTTCCCAACGTCCGAGCTTTAACTCAGAACGCTGCACGCCAGGCAAATAAAAAGTTGAACTCTGGGTAATATCATAACCACGTAAATTGGCATCTTTGGCCCATTCATCCAGCATTGCAGTATAGGCATTGGCATGTGAATCACCGATCAACAAGAAATCAATATCATCCTTCGTGTGCCCTAATATACAATCTTTGGGATCAGGCAAGGTTTTCGGATTCGTATCCATACACTGGCTACGAATCACATGCGCATAAGCCTGCAATGCTTCCTGCTTGATATATACGGAGGGTGGAAACCGATCAGGAAAACCTTCATTAGTTTTAATGATCTGGGCAATTACAATAAAGATAATCGCAGGAATTAAAAATCCGAGAAGAATCACCTTGTAATTGGCAGCCATTACAAAGCGTTTTAGGGGTTTTTCTGCCAACTGATAGGTAAGAAATGCCAAAAGCACTGACAGCAGGAGAATGATGATCTGATTTTCTGTATTGAGTGGCAGCATATAAATGCCAAATAACACGATAATCGGCCAGTGCCATAAATACAGCGGATATGAAATTTTTCCGATCCAGGTACTCAGTTGATTACTGAGCAACAGATTGGTAGCGGGTACAGATTGCCCCAGATAAATAATTACTGCTGTTGCCAGACACGGAATCAGCGCCATAAGACCGGGAAATGGTGTCTGTTGATCAAAATAAATCGCTGCTGCAAATAAAACAAGAACCCCAAGCCACACCAGAATTTGTAGTAATTTTTTAGGGAGTTTTGGTCGTGGCAAACAGGTAATCAATGCGCCAATCAGTAACTCAAAAGCCCGGACCGGCATGCTGTAATAGGCCTTGGCTGGATTTTGCGTGAGTTGGTACTGGGCATAAACCAGTAGAACAATAATCAATGTACTGATCATCAACCAGAGATATTTGCGTGATGCTCTGGCAAGAAATAGCCATAATATTAAAGGCCAGAAAATATAGAACTGTTCTTCCACCCCCAATGACCATAAATGCAATAGCGGCACATTTTCCACGCTCGGGCTAAAGTAATCCCCCACTTCATTGCGCATATAGAGGTTTGCAATGAGTACCGTGGCATACATGATACTCTTAAAGTATTCAGTCAGTTCACCCGGCAGCATCACCTGCCAGGCAATCAGGCTAACCACAGCAAGTACGGTAAAATATGCTGGTGCCAAACGGACCACACGTTTTTTATAGAATCGCGCAATTGAAAATTGTTGGGCCTGAATATCGCGTGTGAGAATAATGGTGATCAGATAGCCTGAAATCACAAAGAAGATATCTACGCCAATATAGCCACCAGAAAATAGTGACCAGCCTAAATGATTGAGAATAACCAGAGATACCGCAATAGCACGTAGGCCATCGATATCGGGTCTGTAGGCAATACTCATAAAAACAGGAAAAGCGGGAGATAAGCTATTTTATACCTTTCCAATTTCAGAATAAATTCTTTTAAATTTATCTTACATTACAGCTTTTATCTTCATTCCTCAGCTTTCAAATAAGGATAAGGATTAGTCGCGCCCTGCCCGCTAAAATAAATTCCATAATGCAGATGTGGTGGTGTGGTTTTAGCATTACCGGTGTTGCCCACATAGGCAATGACTTCACCAGCTTCCACCCAGTCACCTTCCTGAATATGCTCAGCATACTCCTCCAGATGTGCATAATAATGCTGGCTCAGCTCCGGTCCTGTTACCCAGATCACTTTACCACCGAGATTATTTGTTCCAATATTTCTGATGATACCCTGGGTTGCACTCAGCACAGGTGTACCTCGTTTAGCAAAGATATCAATTCCTTCATGCTTACGGCCTGCACTTCGTGAAGCACCCCAAGTATCATTGAGCTGTCTTTGGGTTATACCTTCGACTGGAATGGTTAAAGGTTGTGATAAAGTTTCTTTTCTTAATTGCCAATACAGATAAGGACTTTTCCAGCCCGCTGACTCACCAGACGGTGGTGGCTGACAGCCACTCAGAAGTATTAATACAGTAATCAGTAACAAGGAAGCGCTTAAATTCGGCACTGTAATTTCTCATTCATTCTTCTTAAAATAATCTTATTCAATTCAATCTGATTACACGTGCTGTTCTTGTAATTTTTATTGATGATTCCTTTGAAAATTATTTTTTCTCTTCTAAACAATAAAACCCTCTTATAGAGGGTTTTATCATTGATTATCACCGATTCAAAATCATGGACTATTTACGTTTTTTCGCCCGTGATGGTTTAGATTTTTGAGGTTGTTGCTGTTGCTGCTGTTGATCCTCATCCTGCATGGAATCCTTTTTGTCCTTTTGCTGAACCTGCTTATGTTTTGCCTGAGATCTAGCCATTTTTGACTCCTACTCATCTCGATCAAAAAGATTGTTTTTCTACTCTAACCACTATAAATAAATAACCAATGCAAGAGTCGTATCTAATTGCTTCAATGTAATTACATTTTAGCTAAGTTATTCTGTTTTAAGGGGACATGGTTTTTTGTAATTACAAATTTTACAGATTTTCGCAGACTGAAACATGAGATTACTCAGTGTATAATTTATATATTGAGATTTATAAATATGAAGCCAAGATTCTAGTGTCAGTTCCGACTGTAAAGATCATAGACTATGATAACTTTAACTCGGTCATTTTAACCCTGTGTTATTTATCTAAGATATTGGAAGAGTCCCTTCTCTGCCACAATAGTGATTTTAGTCTGTATGTTCAGAAAACCTGGCAAGCAAGATTAAAATTTTTACAGATAGATGAGAGTGATCAAAAAAAATGGCTAAAAAAGAAGTGTTTATTTCTGTCGATATTGAAGCTTCCGGCCCGATTCCCGGGGAATATGATTTGCTATCTATAGGCATGTGTTTTGTCGATCAACCTGAGATCCAGTTTTATTGTGAATTACAGCCTGTTTCCTTTAAAGCTGACACGAAAGCCTTGGCCGTTACCGGTTTCAATTTAGAAGATTTAACAAAAAATGGGATAGATCCCACCACTGCGATGCAGAATTGCACTGCGTGGATTGAGCAACATCTTTCCAAATCTGAAACACCAATTTTTGTCGGATTAAATGCCGGTTTTGACTGGTCTTTTATGAATTATTATTTCCATAAATTTATCGGACACAATCCTTTTGGTGTTTCCTCACTCGATATTAAATCTCTTTATATGGGTGCATTTGGCGGACGTTGGTTAGAAACACGGGCAAAGAATATTATTGAAATTTTAAAGCCACAAAGCAGAGGCAATCATAATGCATTACAGGATGCGATTTTTCAGGCTGAGCTGTTCCGTTTAATTTTAAAACAGATCCAAGTTTGATTTTGTTAACACTTATAGCTGCACTTTACCCTTTCACAAGATACTATTCACAGGTTCCACTGCCAGCGGTTTCAAAAATATTTCGAGATAAGCAACACTTTAAGGCCGTCTTCCCTCATAATACCCATATATAAATCCACCGTTTTTTAGATTTCAATGGGAGATCACGACTATCCCCACGCGAAGAAATCTGCTCATTTTCAAATTTTTGTAATTATAGAAGTCTTTTCCTATGAAAATCGTCATTCTAAATAAACCTTATGACGTCCTCTCCCAGTTTCGTAAAGACGAAGCACACATGACGATGTCTGATTTCGTAGATGATCCTACACTGCGTCTGGCAGGTCGTCTCGATATGGACTCGGAAGGTCTGGTATTCCTGACCGATCATGGTGGTTTAAACCAGTTCATTACCAATCCTGCCAATAAAAAATTCAAGACCTACCTGGTTCAGGTTGAAGGCGACGTGACTGAAGAAGCACTTGAGCAGTTACGTAAAGGTGTAGAGCTGAAAGATGGTATGACCTTACCTGCAAAAGCAATCAAGGTTCAGCAACCTGAATGGTTATGGGATCGCGATCCTCCAGTTCGTTACCGTGCTTCTGTGCCAACTTCATGGGTAGAAATTTCAATTTGTGAAGGTCGTAACCGTCAGGTACGTCGTATGACTGCTGCCGTAGGTTTCCCGACTTTACGTTTGATCCGTACCAAAATCGGTTCTATTGATCTAGTTCAATTAGGTCTGCAACCGGGTGAAACCAAAGAAATTGAACCTTTGCTTTACCCTGACTTCAAAGATGTACCCGCAGAAGAGCCATACCGTTCACGTTCTTATGTGAAAAAACCAGGTGGTACGGGCGGCAAACCACTCAATAAAAAAGTGAATAAAGACGGTACCAAGAAGAAAACCGGTACACCACGTGTTTGGCAACTGGAAGAAGGTGAAAAACCACGTCGTAAGACCAATGGTACGACACGTCCAAATACCAAAGCACCACGTGGTCGCGGACGCGGTCGTGGCTAAGTTTTAATAAAATCTATCAAGCTCACTTCGGTGGGCTTTTTTTATTACATAAATTTAATATTTTTTATTTTTCAGTCTTTTAGACTAATTATAATTATTCATTTTGCGATGGGTCTCATGAAAAAAATTATTTTTGCCTTAGCTGCGACTTCCCTTTCAACTTTTGGCTTTGCCAATCCACTCAGTGTGCATGTGCTAAATCAGGAAACAGGCCTGCCTTCTGCCAATATCACGGTAACTTTAGAAGCCCAGCAAGGTGAGAAATGGGTCAAGCTGAATGAAGCCAAAACAGATAATAATGGCCGGATTAAAGAACTATATCCCAAAGATACCAATCTGCAGAAAGGAATTTATAAAGTGACCTTTAAAACCGGTGACTGGTTTAAGACCAATAATCAATGCACCTTTTTCCTAGAAATTCCGGTTGTGTTTGTGATTGATGGTTCTTTGGAGCATTACCATATTCCACTGTTGTTAAGCTCTTATGGATATTCAACGTATCGAGGAAATTGATTCACTATTGATAATTAGCACCTTATTTTCACTCTTTATTTGAATATCAAAGTAGTGTTCCAATTGAAATTCATTTCCATAAATATCTTCAAAATTAATAAGTATTTTGTATTTAATTTCATTACATTTATTTAAAAGTTTGGCTTCATTTATTGTTAAATAAGATGCTATCCAAACACTCTGGAAATCATTTATACGGTTTAATTTTCGTATTAATTTTAGCTTATCAACCCCACCTAAAATCTCAATAAAACAGGCTTTTTCTTTACCATCATTAAAAACTCTAAACTGAAACAATGGTGCTTCTTGATATTCTATATTGGCATCTAGTGCATCAATAGAATGTGGTTTTAATCTAATTTTAGGATGAGTAAGCTCTAGTATAGGCTTCACAGATTCTTGTAGAGAATTATAGTATTTTTGCTGATCATCAACCAATCTTTTCTGCTGTTTCACACTTTCCTTCATCTCATCAATTTGAAGCTGTAATGCTTGTTCTTGTTGTTCTAACGCTTTGGTATTTTGTTCAAGTTGCTTACCTTGTTGCACATAACCAAGTACTAGCCAAAGAAATGCCACAGGCGCAAAAATACCTGCAAGAAAATCACCTAATTCATTTAAAGATATTGGACTTTTCAAATCTCCGAAAAACCAAAATATAAAAATTATGGCTAACCAGACAACCGTAATTCCCATTCCCCAATTTAAACTCTTCTTATTCATATTCACATAAAAAAACCGATGCCTAAGCACCGGTTTTACATGGTTTATTTAAACTATGCAAATCAAGCTTTCAACCATTTCTCAGCTTTAGTTTGATCTTCAATTTTAAGTTCGACTTCAGTCAATTCAGAACCCGCTGCTTGAATATCAAAGGCCATTAACTCATCACGACGGAATGCATGAACAGTATAAATTCCTTCCTGCTTCGCATATTTCTCGGCAAGCTTTGTCGTCGCTTTCAAGCCATCAATTGCAATGATCACATCATTGGCTGACAGGCCTGCTTTCGCAGCAGCACTATCACGACGAGCGGATTGAATGAATACACCTTCAGGCTTATCTACCAATTTCAAACCAAATGGCAGAGACTTGTCATTTTTCAGGGTATAGCTTACCCCAAACTCAGGGAATAACTGATCCAGTGGCAACTCTTCTGTGGTATTGATCAGATGGTTGATCTGTTCTAACCAGTTATCGCCAGTCAATTCTTCACATAACTCGAAGATAGTACGCTCGTTCACCTGAATGCCATTTTGCGCATTTTCATACAACTTGCGCATCAAGGCATCCAGGCTTGAACCACGTAGACGCAAGCCTAAATCTAAGCAAAGTGCCACTAAACAACCTTTATTGTAATAGCTGGTGCCAGCATTATTCGAGTTTTCATCCTGACGATAGAATTTCACCCAGGCATCAAAGCTTGATTCAGACACACTTTGAATAAAGCGACCTGGGTTTTGCAAATAGCGGTCAATCTGTGCTTTCAGTAAAGCAATATATGATTCCTGGTTAATCACACCACTACGTAGCAGAATCAGGTCATCATAATAAGAAGTAAATCCTTCAAAGATCCAAAGTAAAGAGGTGTAGCCTTCTTTGTTTAAATCGTAATTCACAAAGTTTTCAGGGCGAATAAATTTCACTAACCAAGAATGGAAATATTCATGGCTACATAAACCTAAGAAACGCTGATAATCCTTCGATGGCTCTTCCGGCTCGTTGGCTTTCGGCAGATCGTCACGTGGTGTAATCAGACTGGTTGAATTTGGATGTTCCAGACCACCATAACTGTTGCCTGTTGCCATGGTCATAAAAGTATAGTTACTAAATGGCGCCGAACCAAACATAGAAATTTCGGTACTACAGATCTTTTCCAGATCCTGCTGCATACGTTCAGCATTCATCTCATGTTTGCCAGAAACCACGAACTCATGCGGAATACCATTGGCTTCAAAGCTAAAACGGGTCTGTTCTGCCAGTTCAAATGGTGAATCGATCAGCTCGGCATAATTTTCTGCTTTAAGCGTATAGCGGCCTTTGACCAGGCTCTTGGATGCCATACCGGTTGCTAACTGGAAGTGTTTCAGTTCATCTGGCAGGAAGATTTCAACTTCAATCGCTTTATTTTCTTGTCCTTCCAGTCCCAGACAAGTACAGGCCGGGTTCACATATAGACGTGTTCCATCGACATATGCACCGCGTACGGACAGATCATAGGCATAGACATCATATTCAACCGTAATCAGCTCATGGTCGGTATTAAACAAGCGCCATTTATTCTTTTCAAATTTCTGGATTTTCAGCTGGCGTCCTGCTTCATCAAAGGCTTTCACCCCTTCAATGTGCTTGGAAAATTCACGAATCAGGTAACTGCCCGGAATCCACGTTGGCAAAGACAACACCTGTGTAGGGTCTGCTAAAAAGCGAACAGTCACGTGAACAAGATGCTGACGATAATCGTCAAATTCGATTTGATAATGCAACATAATGGGCGATTCAAAAGAAATTAGAATGTGTTAAGTCTAAGCTTAACATTTTTTTCCAATACATTGCGGAAGTGTCTTAAATGTCTACAATGAGTACTAGCCATGACAAAAAAAAAGGCTTAGCATGCCTAAAATTTTTTTGCTCGCCAACGGACTGGTCGAATAAGGAACCCCCTTGAAATTTATCGCCTCACTGATTGCGACATTGTGCTTTTTTATGTCCGCAATCTCGCATGCTGCCCTACTGAATATTAATCCTGAAAGTGTTGAGGCAGAAGCCTGGACTATTCTGGACAGCCAGACCGGTCAGACTATTGCTTCACATAATGAAGACCTGCAACGTGCTCCGGCTTCCCTGACCAAAATGATGGTAGCTTATATCACGCTCAAGGAAATTCAGGCCGGAAAATTAGATAAAAATGAAGTAATAACTGCAACTTCTGTAGTGAATATGGTGATGTGGGATGAATCCCAGATGTACCTAAAAGAAGGTGATCAGATTTCAGTAGATCAGTTATTGGCAGGCTTAATTGTAATGTCTGCCAATGATGCCGCAGTGACGTTGGCGGAAAAAATTTCTGGAAGCGTACCCAAATTTGTGGAGCGTATGAATAAGGAAGCACAGGCTTTAGGAATGACCCATTCTCATTTCCAGAATCCAGCTGGTATCACCATGCCTGAGCACTATTCCACAGCAGCCGACCTGGCCAAACTGTCTCAGGCTTTGGTCAATGAAACGCCAAACTATCTGTTCTATTCCAAGCAACAGAGCTTCAGTTATAACCAGCGTTTTCACCGTGCCACCAATCTATTGCTAAAAATGGACCCAACAGTAGACGGCTTGAAAACCGGTTTTACCCGTGCCGCGGGTTATAACCTGGCTGCCACCGCGATCCGTCCAAGCATGGACATGAGTCTATCTAACCGTCGTTTAATCGTCGTGGTGATGGGGAGCAAAAGCGCTATAAAACGTGCGGAAGTCGCTCATAAGCTAATGAACCTGGCCTATACCTATACCCGCAATGAGGTAGCACTCAAGGACAAGCAAGTGCTGGCCGAACTGCCTGTGGTTCAATCTACCCTTAAAATGTTTAAGGTAGCGACCAAAAAACCTGAGTTAATTACTACTTCACTCTACGACCAAAGCTATAGCATTGACCTAAACCAGTTTGATCAAAGTACTCAACGCGTGATGTTAGATACAGGGAATGGTACTCTACAAAGCATTGAGCCATTACGCGAAACTCAGACCCACTTAAACATTGAAGTGAATGAGACCCAACTGACCGCGCCACTAGCAAAAGTCATGCAATTGGCAACGGTAAACGTCTATCAGAATAATCAGTTGATTCGTACCATCCTGATTGAAGATCAGGTCGATATTGAAGAAGCGAATTTCTTTGAAAAGTTCCTGCAATGGTTATTTGGCCTATTCTCAAGTACGAACGCAGACGTTATATTGTATCCGATTGGCAAATAAAATCTGAGACAGACAAAGGATGGCAATTATATTAATTAGCCGTCCTTTTTTATTGCCTACATTTATTTTTAATTTTACCAATAACAACCTCCATAAAAGGCATTATTAATTTATATCCTTGAATTGCTACAATTTGTAAGCTGTATAACAATTCTTATCAAGACCTTATTTTAAGCCTGTCATAGTATGTTTTCTTTCTATTTCATTAAAAAAATAAATAGGTTAATAAGGTATGACAGCCCATAAAATTGTGATTATAGGTGGTGGTGCAGGTGGTCTGGAACTGGCTACCCAGTTAGGACAAAGCTTAGGCAGAAATGGTAAGGCCCAGATTACCCTGATCGACCAGAAGCTGACCCATATCTGGAAACCTCTTCTTCACGAAATTGCAGCGGGAACACTCAATCCGCATGAAGAAGAAACCAATTATTTTGCCCATGCCGCAGCAAATCATTATGAATTTGTTCTGGGCACGTTTAAAAATATCGACCGTGAAACCAAACAGATTCTGGTTGAAACCGAATACTTTTCTAAAAAAGTCCAACCTACCAAGAATAGAAATATTGACTATGACACCTTGGTGCTTGCTTTAGGCTCTACTTCAAATGACTTTAATACCGAAGGTGTCAAACAGTTCTGTCATTTTCTAGACAGCCGCGAACAGGCGGATATTTTTCAGCAAGACCTGCTGCATCTTTACTTAAATGCCCAGAATGAAGCAGATAGCCGTGAACTGAAAATTGCCATTATTGGTGCAGGTGCTACAGGCGTTGAACTGGCAGCAGAACTGGTTTCTGCCAAGAATAATTTTCATAAATATGGTCTAAACAAGATCGATCCGAATAAGGTCAAAATTACCCTGATTGAAGCTGCAGATCGTATTCTTCCTGCCCTGTCTCCCAAAGTTGCTGAGCACACGATGAAGCAGCTGAAACAGCTAGGTATTGAAGTACTGACTCAACATCGTGTGGCTAAAGTCGATGAAGAGCATATTTATTTTGCAGATGGTTCAAGTTTGGAAGCAGAAGTAAAAGTCTGGGCAGCCGGGATCAAGGCGCCTGAGGTACTCACGCAACTTGAGGGACTGGAAAGAGACAATATTCATCGCCTTAAAGTTTATGCGACATTGCAGACGACCGCAGATCCGAATATTTTTGCCTTTGGGGATTGTGCACATTGCAAGCCTAGAGCTGATGAACCCGTCCTGGGACCACGTGCACAGGTTGCCAGCCAGCAAGCCAGTTTCCTTGCCAATTCTTTACGATTACGTGCGAATGGTCAGACTCAGTTACCGATGTTCGTCTTCTCGGATAAAGGTTCTCTGGTGTCCTTAAGTGAAAATAAAGCCGTAGGTGAATTACTCGGTCAGGTCAATGTACAGGGCTTTGTCGCCAAGTCGATGTATGTTTCATTATATCGGCTGCATCAGGCCACGATCTTGGGCTATACTCAGGCTGGGGTAATGACGGTAAAAGACTTCGTTACAAGAAAAATCTCGCCGAAGATAAAATTGCATTGAAATTTACAGATGCGCCCCCATCAATGAAAAAATCAGCATTTATATAGGGAAATTGCATTTTTTTTGCTAATTTTAGTCTACAAAAACTCAATTTCACTTTATGATGTATCTCTTAAAAAATTTGATTGGATCAATATCATGACTGCAGTTGCAAATGACCTCGTGGTTTCTTTCCACTACACATTGACTAACGCAGAGGGTGAAACTCTCGATAAATCTCAAGGTGAACCACTTGCATATTTGCATGGTGCAGGCAACATCATTCCTGGCCTTGAAAATGCACTACTTGGTAAAACTGTAGGCGACAAATTCACTGTAACTGTTCCAGCAGCTGAAGGCTATGGCGAATACAACCCAGAGCTAGTACAAGAAGTTCCTGCGAAAATGTTCCAGGGTGTGGACAACATCCAACCTGGTATGCAATTCCAGGCGCAAACTGATGACGGCGTTCAAATCGTAACTGTTAAAGCAGTTGAAGGCGAAAACATTGTTGTTGATGCGAACTTCCCACTTGCTGGCCAAGACCTGACTTTCGACGTTGAAATCGTGGAAATCCGTGAAGCTTCTCAAGAAGAACTTGACCATGGTCACGTACACGGTGCAGGCGGTCACCACCACTAAGATCGATTGATCTGAAGTGCAAAAGGCAAAGTGAAAACTTTGCCTTTTTTTGTTGCCTATATATTTTATTCAGGCATAAAAAAAGCAGAGCCTCTACCCTGCTTTTTTTTATGATTCAAGCAATAATTATTTACGTTGGTTATAAATCTGCATTGCGGCTGGCAGATTTTGACGCATTGCGGCAATACGCTGACTGCTTGATGGGTGAGTCGATAAGAACGCGACACCACTACTGGTTTGCTTACTCATTTTTTCCCAAAGAGTAATTGCAGCATTCGGGTTATAACCTGCACGAGCCATCAACATTAAGCCACCTTGGTCAGCACGGCTTTCCAGGTTACGTGAGTATGGCAGACCAATACCAATCTGGCTGCCCAGCTGTGCAGCTGCTGCACCACCCTGCCCTACACCTGCCGCACTCAGGCCAATGCCTAAAGCTAAGTCAGTCAGTGCCTGAGCACCAATCTTCTGTTTAGAATGCTCTTCTAGCGCATGCACCATTTCATGACCCATAATTGCTGCAATTTCAGCATCAGTTAAGTTCAATTTATTGACGATACCTGTATAGAACACCACCTTACCGCCTGGTGCAACATAAGCATTGACCTGATCGCTCTTCAGTACAGCCAATTGCCAGTCAAATCGGGTGCCTGTCTGGTTCAGCTGGTCTGCATAAGGACGCAATTTGTTAAATACGGTGTTGATACGCTTATAGGTAGCAGAAGACGTATCCAGTGTATTGGCAGCACGTGCTTCCTGAACGGTCTTGTTAAAGCCTTGTGTCGCTACAGCGTTTAAGGTTGATGTATCCGCGCCCGCTATATCAGCGACAGTGGTACAACCTGACAAAGTGACGACTGTTGCCGCACACATGCTGAACAAAAATTTATTTTTCATTATAGATTCTCCACCCCAGTTTCAAGGCACAATACTTGATAAAAATTATAATTGAAACATCGCTATACCTGAAACGTGTAATTACTTCATCTTTTTAGCATTTATGTAATATTTCAGGTGATGAATTGTATGCCAAGCCAATAAATTAGACAAAGTACATTTAAAACCAGATAAAACTGGCTCAAAGGTTGGATCTTCATTTCCAGGCTTTCACTTTTGCGCTTGGCAAACAGGATAGCGTTCTGGATCAGGATCACTGGCACCAATATGCAGGCAATAATGACACTTAAGCCCACCAGCGCATTATAGATAATTTCAGGATTACTGGTTTGAGCACGAATAATCAGCATGGCAATAGTCGGTGCCCCGCCCATGGCAAACAGCAACGAATAGAACATGGTTGCCGAGATATTTTTTTGCATCCTGCAAGCTCTTATATTTTCTTTAATATTTATTCTAACAAGCACAGCAGCATTACACATCACTCTGTGATGCAACTTTAGTCGTGCGCCCGTATTCCTTAATCGATACGTTATAAAAAAACCCTGTGAAATTCACAGGGTTTTTCTCATTTTCAGCTTAAGGGATTAAGCATCAAACGGATGACGAAGAACAATTGTCTCTTCACGGTCTGGACCAGTTGAAATGATGTCGATTGGACATTCAATCAATTGCTCAAGACGTTTCACATAATTAATTGCAGCTTGTGGTAATTGATCTAATGATTTGGCACCGAAAGTAGACTCAGACCAGCCTGGCATCGTTTCGTAGATCGGTTTTAAAGTTTCGAATGCAAGTGCATCAGAAGAACCTACACAGCCAGAATCAGCAGCTTCGTAACCTACACAGATTTTTACTTCTTCTAAACCGTCAAGAACGTCAAGTTTAGTCAGGCAAATACCAGAAAGTGAGTTTACTTCTACTGAACGGCGCAGGATTTCCGCATCAAACCAGCCACAACGACGTTGACGGCCAGTAGACGCACCAAATTCTGAACCTACAGTACCCAAGTGTTTGCCGATTGCATCGCCAACATCATTTGCAGCATCGTACACAAGTTCAGTTGGGAATGGACCAGCACCTACACGTGTTGTGTATGCTTTGGTAATACCCAATACATAATCGAGGTGTAATGGACCAAGACCTGAACCTGAGCTTACGCCGCCCGCAGTCGTATTTGAAGAAGTCACGTACGGATATGTACCGTGGTCAACGTCAAGAAGTGAACCTTGCGCACCTTCAAACATGATGTTATCACCGTTTTTACGGTATTTATGCAACTCACCTGTTACGTCGATAACAAGCGGCGCAACCACTTCACGCCATTGGTCGCAAAGTGCAAGTACTTCTTCAAGCTTAACTGCTTCTACGCCGTAGAATTGAGTTAACTGGAAGTTATGGTATTCAAGAAGCTCAGTTAACTGCGCTTTAAGATGTTCACCACCACGTACCAGATCAGCAACACGAATTGCACGACGAGCCACTTTATCTTCGTAAGCTGGGCCAATACCACGACCAGTCGTACCAATTTTTGCATTACCACGTTTGATTTCACGTGCTTGATCAAGCGCAATATGGTTTGGAAGAATCAAAGGACAGTTTGGCGAAATACGTAAACGTTCTTTAACTGGCACGCCTTCTTTTTCAAGAATATCCATCTCTTTGATGAGCGCTTCAGGTGAAAGAACCACACCGTTACCAATTAAGCACAGTACGTTTTCACGTAAAATACCTGATGGAATGAGGTGAAGAACTGTCTTTTTACCACCAACTACAAGAGTATGGCCTGCGTTGTGACCGCCTTGATAACGTACAACTGCTGCCGCTTGATCTGTGAGCAGGTCGACGATTTTACCTTTACCTTCGTCGCCCCATTGGGTACCAAGTACCACAACATTCTTGCCCATAATAGCCTCATTACATCATGCTGTTAAAGTTGAAAAGCCTGGCCCAGCGACATGAATACTGAGCCTGACCATTAAATTGTTTTGACTGTCCACTCACCGTCAACATTCACCAGCTGGTGAGTTGCATACGGCACCGAGTTTAAACCATCATTACCTAATAACTGAATTACACTTAAGCCTTGTGCACGTGTTGCCTGAATCGCATCAAGCAAAGCAGCATCATTACCTTTAGGTGCAACAATAATCTGTGCAGTTTCAAATTTGCCTGCACTTAAGCTATACAAGTCACAAGAGAAACCGGTTGCAGGACGGGCACGACCAAAGTGTTGACCAATACCGTCATAACGGCCACCTTGTGCCAGTGGTGCAGCACGGTTTGGTGCATACACGGCATACATCAGGCCAGTGTGGTAATGGTAAGAACGCAATTCAACCACATCGACACCAATTTCCAGATTCGGCCAGCGTGCCTGGATTTCCTGTTGTGTGGTGATCAATGCATCCAGTGCCTGTTTAAAGTCTGGATTTGCCAGTACTTCAGCACTCAATTGTGTTTGTAATGCATTCAAATCACTTGCATAGCGACCCAATACATAGAAATCATGACCCTGATTCAGTGTCGCAGTAAACTCTTGCAGTTCTGGCAATGCTTTACGCTGATACAGATCAGACAATTGACGTTCAGCTGCCTTACTTAAGCCCGCTTGAGCTACAAGACTACGGAACAGACCGACATGACCCAAGTCAAGGTGAATACCATCTGCCAGACCAGATTCCTGAATCAGACTCACCATCAGGTCAATCATTTCTACATCGGCATCAATACTGTCTGAACCGAATAATTCTGCACCCAGCTGCAGCGGTGCACGCGTGGTGTTAAAACCCTGCGGTTTGGTATGTAAAACCGTACCTGCGTAGCAGTAACGAGCTACACCTTCCACTGGATGTACATGCGCATCGATACGAGCCACTTGTGGTGTCATATCGGCACGCACACCAAGCAAACGGCCAGAAAGCTGGTCGATCACTTTAAAAGTGGCTAAGTCTAAATCCTGATTCGATTCTGAGAGAGAAGATAGAGATTCAATGTATTCAATGAATGGCGTGTACACCAGCTGATAACCTCGAGATGCGAGGAAATCCAGTGACTTACGACGCAAATGCTCAATGACTTGCGCTTGTTCTGGTAATACATCAGCTACACCATCAGGTAATAACCATGTCTCTGAAATGGGCATGTTGTAAACCTAAATTCTTGTCAGCGCGGAACAAATCCGCATAAAAAAATCGGGAGCACACCCGATTTCTCCTAGTCTAGCACGATCATTTAGGCTGTGCATCGCAATTTTTATAATTTTCTCTGACTGATCAAATGACTAACATTGATAATGAAAATCCGGCGGTGAAGACTTGGGCCAAGTCGATTAAAAAAATATCAAAAGCTAAAGTATCAACATGATTTTAAAAATTTTATTCCTGAAAAAAAACTTTAAGGTTTTATCTTGAACTCTATACTTTCCGAAATAACCAGCAAATGCTTCAGAAAAATTAATTTTTAAATGTTTAAAAATAATCCAGCATAAATGCAAACTGCACGGATTTGAACACCTAAGAAAACAGCACTATTCAGGCAAATTTGAAGTTAACAGGACAACACGCTGCACCTCTTTATAAAAATACAGTTCGTTATTAGATTAAATTTAGCCTACATCTATATGTAATACATCAGGTTTCAGTATGCTGTCTACCATTATGATGAGTGTAATTTCGGCAGGAGTTTTGTGCAGCTTGCTCTTTTAGACTGCTTAATCAGAAAACCATTTTCGAAGATTATTGTTTTGGTTCAACTACTTTTGCCAGCAGATGTACCAGCTCGGCATTCTGTAATTCAACCTGTTTTAGTTTGGTCGTGGTCTGGTCCAGTACTTCTTGCTGTACATGCATCTTTTTAGCCAGATCCTGCATAATCTCTAAGGTTTTTTTTAGATTATCTTCCAGATTCGCGACCTTTTGCTCGACCGCAACACCCTCCAATTCAGGACCAGTTTCAACCTGATTGAACTGCAGCCAGATCAGGAAAATTACTGCCAGTGTCAGGAGGGTAATAAAGCCCCACATTAATAACATTGCTTTTGCTCTTCTAGTTGGTCGCCTGAGTTTTATCATAATCAAAAAAACAGGCGATATTGTAACGATTTTATCGGAATGCCAGCACCAGATATCGACTGGTAAAGTAAATTAATTTTCTTTATACATCAATATACTTAAGAATAAAGTTTACTTAAGCCATAGATTAGAGCGCTTTATGCATTAAAGGAATGACATAAATCTAGTAACCGGTTGGCATAACCCCATTCATTGTCATACCAGGCAAATACTTTGGCCTGCTTGCCTACGACTATGGTCTGGGTCATATCCACAATCAATGAATACGGTGAATGATTAAAATCGGAAGAGACCAAAGGTTCATCCGTAATCGACATAATTTCAGTATAGTCCTGAGCTGCTGCTTTGATTAGGACGTCATTCAGTTGATGATCGGTAATATTGGCTTGAGTCACAAAAGTTAAATCAATCGCTGCCACATTAATGGTCGGTACACGAATCGAATAACCATCAATCCGGTTTTCCATTTTCGGCATTACGCGTTTTAAGGCACCTAAAGCCGAAGAAGTCGTTGGAATAATATTTTGCCCTGAAGCTCGGGCACGACGTAAGTCGCGATGTGCATGGTCTAGGACTGATTGATCCGCAGTAACCGCATGAATTTCAGTCATTAGCGCGGTATCAATACCGAAAGCATCATCTATGATTTTAACCAGCGGCACTAATGCCTGCGTGGTACAAGATACGCTGGAAATGATCTGGTCACTGTTTTTCACATCACGATGGTTCACGCCATAAACAATTGCAGCATCTACACTGTCAAATGGCGCTGCACCAATAATTACACGTTTGGCACCGGCAGTAATATGCTGGGTCGCTGCTTCACGGGAACGGAACAGACCGGTACATTCCAGTACCACATCAACATTCAGCTCCTGCCATGGCATCTGAGCCGGGCTGGCTTGACGCAGGACTTCGACTTTTAAACTGACATCCTGATAAGACACATGCAGATAAACACGTTCCTGTTCATAGCTGAGATCGACCTGCCCTGGAAAGCGGCCATGAGTGGTGTCGTATTTGAACAGATGCAGTAAAGTTTCCACATCGGCAATGTCATTAATAGCAACGATGTCAAAATTAAAATCTTTCGGATTTTCAAACCATGCACGTAACACATTGCGTCCGATTCGCCCAAAACCATTAATTGCGATACGTTGCATCGACATTCCCTTAAGCAGCATAAAACTTTGAGTGCCCTATATTAATGGAATTATACAGCTGACTGATAACTATTCAGCCAAATCCTTTAAAATTTACACAGCATGTCCAATATTTCACCGAATAATTTATGCTTTATCATTGTGAATATTCTCTTTAATCCTGACAGATTTTAAATAAATTGCTGTTCTGACAATAGCTTTTGATTTTGCAGGTCATTTTCCAGAATTTACCAATATTCATTCCTTAGAGTTTTATGATCTATAAATATGAAAATCATTGGTCGAACAGGCATTTTCCGTTATAATTTGGCGTTTTTAAAAATTTAAGCCCCGCATTGCAGCAAAGAACCAACCTTCTTGTCAGACTGCACTGCTTTTGCCCAATCAGAAATTATGGAGTGACTTGGTTGTGAGTACTCGTTTTATGACATCAGCTGAAATTCGCGAAGCTTTTTTAAGCTACTTTGAATCGCAAGGGCATACACGTGTCGCGTCGAGTTCTCTGGTTCCTGCCAACGACCCAACATTATTGTTTACCAACGCCGGTATGAACCAGTTTAAAGACTGCTTCTTAGGTCTGGAAAAGCGCGATTATGTACGTGCGACATCTTCACAAAAATGCGTACGCGCAGGCGGTAAACACAACGACTTAGATAACGTTGGCTACACAGCGCGTCACCACACATTTTTTGAAATGCTGGGTAACTTCTCGTTTGGTGACTACTTCAAGCGTGATGCGATCAAATTTGCTTGGGATTTCTTAACCAACGAAAAATGGTTAGGTCTTCCTAAAGACAAACTTTATGCCACGGTTTACCACACCGATGACGAAGCTTTTGACATCTGGAACAAAGAAATCGGTCTGGATGCATCTCGCATTATCCGTATTGGTGACAACAAAGGCGGTCAATACGCATCAGATAACTTCTGGGCAATGGGCGATACAGGTCCTTGTGGTCCATGTTCTGAAATTTTCTATGACCATGGCGATCACATTTGGGGCGGTTTACCGGGCACACCTGAAGAAGATGGCGACCGTTTCATCGAGATCTGGAACAACGTATTCATGCAGTTCAACCGTACTGCTGATGGTGTGCTTCACCCTCTTCCTGCTCCTTCTGTTGATACAGGTATGGGCTTAGAGCGTATTTCGGCAGTTCTACAACACGTCAACTCAAACTACGAAATCGACCTATTCCAACATTTGTTAAAAGGAGCTGCGGAAATCATTGGTTTAGATACAGCTGAACTTGAAGCGAAAGCACAAGCTGAAGGCAAACCAGTTGAATACCCTGCATCACTTAAAGTGGTTGCTGACCATGCACGTTCATGTTCATTCCTCATCGCTGATGGCGTAAATCCATCAAACGAAGGTCGTGGTTATGTCCTACGTCGTATCATCCGCCGTGCAGTTCGTCACGGTAACAAATTGGGTGCGACAGGTTCATTCTTCCACAAAATGTTGAAGCCTTTGATTGAAGTGATGGGTGCTGCCTACCCTGAACTTGAAGCACAACAAGTTCGTATCGAAGCGCAACTTCTGAAAGAAGAAGAGCAATTTGCAAAAACACTTGAGCAAGGTTTGAAATTGCTTGAAGGTGAATTAGCTCAACTGAAAGGTTCCGTGATTCCAGGTGAAGTTGTATTCAAACTTTACGATACGTATGGCTTCCCAACTGACCTTACAGCGGACATCGCACGTGAACGTGATTTAACGATTGATGAAGCTGGTTTTGAAACTGAAATGGCTGCTCAGCGTCAACGTGCACGTGATGCCGGTAAATTCGCGATCGACTACAACTCTGTTGTGAAAGTTGAAGGTGAAACTCAATTTGACGGCTACGATGCAACTGCGGGTGAAGGTCAAATCATCGCAATCTATAAAGATGGCGAGCAAGTCGATGAAGTGGTTGAAGGCGATGAAGCATTAATCGTACTGAATCAAACACCTTTCTATGCAGAAAGCGGTGGTCAGATCGGCGATACAGGTATCTTTAAAAACGATACCGGTATTTTCGAAGTTCAAGATACCAAGAAATCTGGCGGTGCGTTCGTTCACCAAGGTATCGTGACCATGGGTAACCTGAAAGTTACTCAAAATGTAGAAGCGACTGTAAAAGCAGACATCCGTGCTGCAACTGCACGTAACCACTCTGCAACGCATCTTCTACATGCTGCGCTTCGTCAAATTTTAGGTTCACACGTACAGCAAAAAGGCTCATTGGTTGCGTCTGACGTATTACGTTTCGACTTTGCCAACGACCAACCTGTGACATTTGAACAACTTCAAGAAATTGAACGTCTTGTGAATGCTGAAGTGATTGCCAACACTGAAGTAACGACTGAACTTTTAGACATCGAATCTGCAAAAGCAAAAGGTGCGATGATGTTATTCGGCGAGAAATACGGTGACGAAGTACGTGTACTGTCTATGGGTTCAGTGATTGAAGAGAAAAACTTCTCAATCGAACTCTGTGGTGGTATTCACGTCAAACGTACAGGTGACATCGGCCTGTTCAAAATCACCTCTGAAGGTGGTGTGGCAGCCGGTGTGCGTCGTATTGAAGCGGTGACAGGCACTAAAGCAATTGAAGTTGCTCAAAAAGCGGATCGTGACATCAACACGATTAATGGCTTATTGAAAGCACAAAAAGACCAAACTATAGAGAAAGTTGAAGCGATTGTTGACACAGCATCAAGCTTGCAAAAACAAATCGAACAACTGAATCAAAAACTGGCAAGCCTACAAGCGGGTGAACTGTTAAGCCAAGTTCAAACACTTGCGGGTCGTCAAACACTCATCACAACCGTTCAAGGCATGGATGCAAAAGCACTTCGTAACTTGCACGATGGTGTGAAATCTAAATTAGAAAATGCAGTGATTGTTCTTGCAGGTGTAGAGGGTGACAAGGTGAGCTTGATCGCATCTGTGGCGAAAGACTTTACTGCTTCTATTAAAGCGGGTGACATCATCAAACACTTGGCAACTGAGCTTGGTGGTAAAGGTGGTGGTAAACCTGACTTGGCACAAGGTGGCGCGCCACTTAACGAGAAGTTTGCAACAGTGATGGCTGATTTAGCAGCTTGGCTTGAAGCAAAATAAAAACTTCATTTTGTGTAACTGACCCTGATTGGAACATCAGGGTCATGGTTTGAATGGAACAACTATGGCATTAATCGTTCAAAAATATGGCGGTACCTCAATGGGTACTCCCGAGCGCATTTTAAATGTTGCTCGTCGTGTGAAGCGCTGGCATGACCACGGCCACAAGGTGGTTGTTGTTGTATCAGCGATGAGTGGTGAAACCAACCGCTTACTTGCTTTAGCGAAAGCCATTACCGAAACCCCTGACCCGCGTGAACTTGACCAAATGGTTTCTACCGGTGAACAGGTAACGATTTCGATGTTAGCAATGGCATTGAACTCGATCGGTGTTGAAGCTAAATCTTTGACTGGTCGCCAGGTTGGGATTAAAACCGACAGCGCTTTCACCAAGGCTCGTATTGAAGCGATTGATACCGATGTTTTGACTGAAAACCTAGATGCTGGCCGTGTCATTGTAGTGGCAGGTTTCCAGGGCTTTGATGCCAATGGCAACACAACGACTCTAGGTCGTGGTGGTTCAGATACTTCTGGTGTTGCACTTGCCGCTGCATTAAAAGCTGATGAATGCCAAATTTACACAGATGTAGATGGTGTTTATACAACTGATCCGCGTGTTGCACCAAAAGCGAAAAAAGTTGACCGTATTTCGTTTGAAGAAATGCTGGAAATGGCATCCCTTGGTTCTAAAGTCCTTCAAATTCGTTCAGTTGAATTTGCAGGTAAATACCAAGTGCCATTACGCGTACTTTCAAGCTTCGACAACGACAACGATGGCGCGTTTGATGAAGACTTCAAAAACAACGTCGGAACCCTTATCACTACTGAATTGGAAGACAACATGGAACAGCCAATTATCTCTGGTATCGCGTTTAACCGTGACGAAGCTAAACTGACTATTCTGGGTGTTCCAGACGAACCAGGTATTGCCTCTAAAATTTTAAAACCAATTGGTGATGCCAATATCGAAGTCGATATGATCATCCAAAACGTTGAAGAAGATGGCACCACCGACTTCACGTTCACAGTCAACCGTGGCGAGCTTGCAAAAGCGAAAAAAATCCTTGAAGAAACAGCGCAAGCGATTGGTGCACGTGAAGTAGCGACTCGTGATGACATCGTAAAAGTGTCAATCGTGGGTGTAGGTATGCGTTCACATGCAGGCGTAGCAAGCAAAATGTTTACTGCTCTTGCAGACGAAGGCATTAACATTCTGATGATCTCGACTTCTGAAATTAAAATTTCAGTGATCATTGAAGAAAACTACCTAGAACTTGCGGTACGTTCACTTCACACTGCATTTGGTCTAGATCGTGAGTCTGGCGAATCAAGCGCACGTGCTTAATGATTGATTTGTAATTTATTGTCGTTGTCTGACATTATTTTGCAAAACTTCATAAAAAATCAGAGCCACTATAGTTTTTTTTATAGTGGCTCTGTTATATTAAGGGCGAGGATTTATAGAAAATTTAAATAGATGATAATCCCAACCAAGATGGTGCGTGGTGATCTGTTCGATTTTCTCTTGTGATTTCAAGTTGTGTTTCAACATACATTCTAAATTGAATGCACGTTTAGCGTTTTGCAAGGAGATAAACATGCTGATTCTGACTCGCCGTGTCGGAGAAACTTTGATGATTGGAGACCAAGTCAGCGTGACTGTGCTTGGCGTAAAGGGCAACCAGGTACGTATTGGGGTGAATGCGCCAAAGGAAGTTTCTGTCCACCGTGAAGAAATTTACCAGCGTATTCAGCATGAACGTGCAATGCATGAGCATCTTCAACATATTGACCAGGACTATCAGCCTTCATTTGAAGATGATACCTCTTCTCAGAATAACTTTAATCGTTAATTTCTGCGAAAAATAATAAAGCGGCTCTAGGCCGCTTTTATTTTTTTCTACACTTTTACCGCACTTCACTTAGACATTCTATGTATTTATAAAATATTCTATAAATGTCTTATAGCTCCAGTTCACTCTGTTCCTGCATAGCTGCAATGGCTTTACGCACAGGACCAAAACTGCGTCGATGCTCTTCAATTACCCCATGCAAGGCAATTGCTTCAAAATGTGCTTTGGTTGGATAACCTTTGTGCTTGGCAAAACCAAAGTGTGGGAATTTATGATCCATTTCAACCATCTGATGATCACGAGTTACCTTAGCCAGAATACTTGCTGCTGAAATCTCGGCATGCAGTGCATCCCCACCAATGACAGCATCACAACTCATCGCCAAACCTCGAGGAATCTTGTTGCCATCAACCAGTACATGATCTGGTTGAATATCAAGTGCTTCTACCGCACGACGCATCGCCAGCAATGAAGCCTGCAAAATATTATGTTCATCAATTTCTGCTGCAGATGCTTCGGCAATTGCCCAAGCCAATGCTTTTTCCTGAATTTCAATAAATAACTTCTCACGTTTCTTTTCAGTGAGTTTTTTCGAGTCATTCAGGCCTTCAATCGGATTATTCGGATCAAGAATAACTGCAGCCGCCACCACTGAACCCACCAATGGACCACGCCCTGCCTCATCTACACCTGCAATTCGCATCATATTTCCTTCAATTATTCAGCCCAAATATAAAAGCGGCCAAAGTGGCCGCTCATTTAAGCAAATCTTGCTTAGTTTTTCAAAGTTTCTACAACACAGGCATTCAATGTGCTACTTACCACTTTAGTTACCAAGGTTGCTTGAGAAGTTTTGTCCATTGCAGCAATAACCAGGTCAGCTGCTGTTACGCTAGTAGTCGCTTTCTCAGCTACACATGAACATACTTCGTTTTGTAATTCAGTCTGCTGAGTTTCAGTCATCAACTTAGATGCTGTTTTCCAGTAGGTATTATTGTTGATTTCAGTGACGCATTTTGCTTGCACGCCTACTTTGACTGCAGCCATTGCCAAGCCGTTCGCTGTAGTTGCAGCAGTTGAACCTGTTGTACCATCAGTGGTAACACAAGCAGTTAAAACAAAAGCCATGGGTGCAAGTACAGCTGCTAATTTTTTCACTGTAAATCCTATGTTGTGAATTAAAGATGCACTATTTTGCCGAAAATTAAAGCGTGAATAAATCACTATTTCAGCCCATGGAGTCAGTTGTGCAATTAAACGACGCCCATTGAAAACCCTGACCTATTTCACTAATTCCTGTACACAGCCTTTCAGACTATTCGCTACAGCTTGACGTGCCAACTGGTTTTTCGCTTCTTCATTTACTGTTGCTTTAAGCAAAGTTGATGCCGGCACATCTTTTAAAGCATGTTCACCCACACAATCACAGACATTGTGTTCCAGTTTGGCTTTATTAGCGTCCTGCATCAGATAGGTCGAGACTTTCCAGACTGTGGAATCTTTGAGCTCTTGCCCACATTGATAGGCAATCACTGGCTTTAAAGCTTTTTGAGTCAGGCTTATATCGGCATGACTATGTGTCCAGAAAGCCAAAACAGCCACAGATATCGCGATAATATATTTTTTCATGAATTTACTCATTCAACAGAAAAAAGGCGGAGCGAACTCCACCTCTTATGTACAGTTTACTTAAACCAATGCTTTGATCTTACTAATCCAGTTAGCCTTGTCTGCTTCACTGATAAATGAGGCTTCAAAGGAATTGATCGCCAACTGTTTTAACTCATCATTGCTTAGATCCAAAGCTTCAGCAATAGCAATAAAATTGTCATTCATATAACCACCAAAATAAGATGGATCATCCGAATTCACAGTGACATGCACACCCTGCTGTAACAGGCGACGAATATTATGTTGCTGCATATCGTCCACCACACAAAGCTTTAAGTTTGAAAGTGGGCATACTGTCAGCGGCATTTTTTCTGCAATCAAACGCTGCATCAATCCCGGATCTTCCTCAGAACGTACACCGTGATCAATACGATTCACTTTCAACAGATCTAAAGCTTCCCAGACATATTCTGCCGGACCTTCTTCACCCGCATGTGCCACAATCAGGAAACCTGCTTCACGCGCTTTAGCAAAGACATGTTCAAATTTAGAGGGCGGATGTCCAACTTCACTTGAATCCAGCCCCACCCCAATAATTTGATCTTTATATGGCAAAGCCTGTTCTAGAGTTTCAAATGCTGCTGCTTCACTGAGATGACGCAAAAAACACATGATCAGATGTGAAGTAATACCGAGTTTTTCTGCGGCATCATCACACGCACGTTGCAGACCCTTCAGTACTGTTTCGAAAGCAATTCCACGATCGGTATGGGTTTGCGGATCGAAGAACATTTCGGTATGTACAACATTGTCTTCGGCACATTTTTCAAAATATGCCCAGGCCAGATCGTAAAAATCCTGTTCATGAATCAGAACATTAGCACCGGCATAATAAATATCTAAAAAGGATTGCAGATTATGGAAATTATAGGCCTGTCTAACTTCCTCGACCGACTGGTAAGGAATGGCAATCTCATTACGTTGTGCAATTGCAAACATTAACTCAGGTTCAAAAGTACCTTCAATATGCACGTGCAGCTCTGCTTTTGGCATCGCCTGTATTAATTCAAGACGGTTCATCACTACTCCTGATTAAACCTGAGAAAAATAAAAAAGGGCGCAAACTGAGTTTACACCCTTTCTGAATTTGACAAAAATCAGCCACCGAATAGCGCGAATTTCAATGCCCAAAGCACAGCAACAATCCACACCATATACGGTACAGTTGAAGCCTTACCTGTGAGTAATTTAATCAAAGCATAGCTGATAAAACCCATCGCGATACCATCAGCAATTGAATACGTGAATGGCATGAATACGATAGTCAAGAATGCTGGAACAGCTTCTGTAATATCGTCCCAATCAATATGCACGATACCTTGAATCATCAACACACCCACAAACAAAAGGGCTGGTGCTGTTGCAAAGCTTGGTACAGATTGAGCAAGAGGTGCCAAGAATAAGCAGGCAATAAACAGGAAACCGACAATCACTGCGGTTAAGCCTGTACGACCACCTGCAGCTACACCTGCTGAAGACTCAATATATGGTGTAGTTGAAGACGTACCTAATGCTGCACCTGCCACAATTGCAGATGAGTCAGCAAATAGTGCTTTTTTCAAGCGAGGTAATTTACCATCTTTTAATAAACCTGCGCGGTGAGAAACACCAACAAGAGTACCTGTTGAGTCGAATAAATCGACCAAGAAGAATACGAAGATGACACCGATCAAGCTTGCAGTAAACAAACCCTCAAAGTCCATTTGCATAAAAGTTGGCGCAATTGAAGGTACAGCACCGACCACACCTTTAAATTCGCTCAGGCCCATGGCAGCCGAAATGCCCGTCAGTACTAAAATACTGATGATAATTGCACCACGAACTTTAAAATGATGCATCACAACAACCATTAAGAAACCAAGCAATGCAAGCAATACCGATGGCTGTTTAAGGTCGCCTAGACCAACTAAAGTTGCTGGGTTATCGACAATAATTCCTGCATTTTTCAGCGCAATAAGCGCAAGGAACAAACCAATACCACCACCAATCGCCAGTTTTAAGGACATTGGAATAGCATTGACGATTGCCTCACGTATTTTGAACATACTGATGGCAATAAATACCAGACCTGACACAAAAACGGCGCCCAATGCAGTTTGCCATGGCACACCCATTCCCAGACATACAGAATAGGTAAAGAAAGCGTTCAAGCCCATGCCAGGTGCAAGCGCAATTGGATAGTTTGCTACAAGACCCATCACCAGACAGCCAATTGCGGCTGCAAGACAGGTTGCAACGAAGACAGCCCCATGATCCATCCCTGTTTCGGATAAAATCATTGGATTGACAATAATGATGTAACACATCGTTAAGAATGTCGTTACACCTGCAAGAACTTCTGTACGGAAACTGGTTTTGTTTTCACTCAGTTTGAACAGACGTTCCAGCATGTTTTCGGAAGATGGATTAGGAGTCGTCATGACCTAGCCCCTATTGAGTAAACTTTATGCCTGAGCATTCCATAAAATCCCTCTACTTATTAGGTAAAGGATTTTGCGGATGAGTTAGCAACGAATATGCCAGCATCGCTATTCGACGGGTCAAGTAATCTTAAAGCACAGCAAAACAGTAACTATGCACTAAGCACAAAAAAACTAAACAAAAAAGCTGCATAACCTTATGCAGCTCATTAATAAATGAATTGAATCAATTGGTTACAATAACTCAAATCTGATCCAATATTTTGTTTTCAGAATTATAACACATTGATTTTTTATTGTTTCTAAAATTTAACTTTAATTCTCTATTCAATTTTCAACTGTACAGTCATTTGAAAAGTTCATTGATTTTATGCAGTTAATAGCTCACTCAAGCAGATATCTTCTTAATGACGAATGTGCTTACCCTCAATTGCCTGCAAAGAAATCTTGGCATCGGTAATAATGCGGCTTATTTCCTGCTGGCGCCTGTTTTCACTTTGCTTATACACATAGTATCCCAGTACCCCGACCAATAAAGCGCAAACTGGAATTACATAACTTTTCATAATTATAGGCATTCTTTTACATTTTTAAAATTGTATGAATAAATTATCAACTAATCATGTGACAAAGTAGGTGAAATTCTATATGAATTGTAATCAATATTATGAATTTGTAACCTAATTGACTCAGTTTAGCTTTATCAATATCAGGAATTCTACAATAAAAAAATAATGCTTTTATTGTTAATACAAAGCATTAATCTTCTTAAATATTTTTATTAAAATACATTTCTTTCATAAATCAAAAAATGATTGTTTTATTCATATTTATAGATATTAAAAGCCCTTTCTCCCTTTGGGATGAGAAATATTACTTCGAACAGGGTGAGGAGATTTATTAGAAAAAATCTCTCTCTGAGGAGCATGCTCCGCAAGCCTCCTTATAGGAGAGGTAATTCCCTTTATAGGGATTCAAAAATGATTTATAAAAAAATCCTATAATTAAAATTAATTATGAAAATCTTAAATAAATATCTATTTCTAGTGAATATTTAATTTAAATAAACTTTAATTATTTTGAAATAAAGAATGGGGAAAATTGAGTTTCTTACAGCCTTATCTATAAATTTTTCTAAATCAATTTTTCTGACCCATTGTCAAAATCATCGATTAAAACTTGTATATTTTAACTGCTAACTCTCCCATATTTGCCGTTCTACTTTGAAATAGAATAAATTTTATCCTTTAAAATTAATGCTTCTTTTTGTAGCAGAATTCTTATCTGTAAAAAGAAAAAACTTATTTTATGCGCCTTTTTAATGCTTAATTATTCATATATAAAAAAAGATCACCCACAGATGATCTTTTTTTATTAAATAAGACTACCTAAGCAGCGAGTTGTTCATCACGCTTGAACACCAGCTCACCTTTAAGAGAACTCTCTGAATCAAAGTAGTACCCATCAGTATTAAAACCTTTCAGTCCCTCTACGCGATCGATCTGGTTTTCAATAATAAAGCGTGCCATCAGGCCACGTGCTTTCTTGGCATAAAAGCTAATCACTTTATATTTGCCATTTTTCTGATCCAGAAACACAGGCTTGATGATTTCTGCCTGGATTTTACTTTCCTTCACAGATTTATAGTATTCATCAGAAGCAATATTCACCAAAAGTTCTGAATTCGCCGCTGCGAGATCATAATTGATCAGCTCAGTAATGGTATGTCCCCAGAATTCATACAGGTTATGACCACGAGAATTGGCAAGTTTTGTTCCCATCTCTAATCGATATGGCATCATCAGATCCAATGGACGTAACAAACCATATAAGCCGGACAGCATACGCAAATGTTCCTGGGCATAGCTAATATCATGATCTTTTAGATTATAGGCATCCAGACCTGTATAAACATCGCCCTTAAAGGCAAAAATCGCCTGTCGTGCATTTGACAGATCAAACTCTGGCTGCCAGTCACGGAAACGCTCAACATTAAGATTGGCAATTTTTTCACTTACTGACATCAGACTGGAAATTTCTGTTGCTGATAACTTGCTGGCAACTTCTATCAATTCCTGGGAATGTTCCAGCAATCTTGCTTGCGTATGCTGATCTGTTGGTAACGATGATTCGTAGTCGAGGGTCTTTGCAGGGGAAATTAATGCGAGCATAGCCAACCTGGTTAAAAAGTGATTAATCAAACTATATCAGTCGAGTTATTTTAATTCCAATTCATGTTTTTACTTAATACAATCGTTAAAATACGCCTTTCTCCCCTCATTTATCGATTTTCCTATGTCCGAGCAAATTTTCCTTCAGGGTCCTGTGGGACAAATTGAAGTTTTTGTGGATTATCCTCAGGGTGAAGTGAAAGGATTCGCGGTTGTTTGTCACCCCCATCCATTACAAGGCGGTACACCACAACATAAAGTTCCAGTATTGCTGGCACAAATGTTTTTAGAGCGTGGTTGTGTTGTCTATCGTCCAAGTTTCCGTGGTTCTGGTCAAAGTGATGGAATACATGACGAAGGCTATGGTGAAACTGATGATGTACTTGAAGTGATTAAATTCGCTCGTACTCAACATATTGGCTTGCCATTCTATGCAGGTGGCTTTAGTTTCGGTGCGCATGTCATGGCCAAAAGCTATGCCACGCTACCTATAGAATTACAGCCTAAACAGACTGTTTTATGCGGTTTGCCAACCGCCACCGTAGCAGGTTTACGCCACTATGTAACACCGCATATTAAAGGTGACATTCTGTTCCTACATGGTGAAGCCGATGATGTAACCCTGTTGTCGGATCTGATTGAATGGGCTAAACCACAGCGTCATTTGTTGACCATTTTACCAGGTGCCAATCATTTCTTTACTGGTTACCTCAAACAGTTGCGTATTGCGATTACGCGCTTTTTAATGCTGTAAAAATTCCATAATTAAAAAAAAGCGGCTCAATGGCCGCTTTTTTTAATTTTTCCATTCGAATTCACTAAAGCTTTCTTGCTCTTTGAGTGAAGCTTCTACGGCCTGTGCCAGTTGATTAAGAAGGCTTTGTTCTGTAATCCGATCCAGCCAGTCTTGTTCTTCATCTGGATAAGACGCAATCTCACAGACAAAATGCCCTTCACTGTCGCGACTTTCACAACTCACCGAAAGTGGCAATGCATGTTCATCTACTGCAACAGCAACCTGTCCACCACTTTGTGGCAGGGTTTGAAAGCCATATTTTCCGAGTTCATCAGCAAGAAATTGCGCGACATACTCTTGGGTCTCACGACTATCCTGTAATTGCTGTTGGCTTTGAGTATTGGCAATAAATTTTAATTTTCGCATCGCTACATCCAAATGGTTTTTTTCTTGTATGGGTTTAGCATAAGCCAATATAAACAAAACAGCCAAGCAAAAGCTTGGCTGTTTCACATAAATTTAAGGATTATTCTGTCACTTTAATCGCCAGACCAGCCTGAGATGTCAGTGCAGTAAAGGTTGGGAAGCTGGTCGCGACTGTTTCAGTCCCGACAATCTTGATTTCACCTGAGTTACGCAGACCTGCAATCGAGAAACTCATTGCGATACGGTGATCATGATGCGATTCAATTTCACCACCGGTAAAGATTGGTGACCAGTCACCTGCCTTGCCTTTACCTTCAATGATGATGCCATCTTCAGTTGGGGTACAGTCAATACCCATGGTTTTTAAACCATCCGCCATGACCTGAATACGGTCTGACTCTTTCACGCGAAGCTCTGCAGCACCGGTCAAAATCGTCTGACCTTCGGCACATGCCGCTGCAATGAATAATGCAGGGAATTCATCAATGGCCAATGGCACCTGATCTTCTGGCATATGAATGCCTTTTAATGTACGTGTACCACGAATATGAATATCTGCAATCGGTTCACCGCCCGCAATACGCTCATTTTCAACCGTAATGTCCGCACCCATTTGCTTCAGAATTTCAATGACACCAGTACGGGTGGAGTTAATACCTACAGCTTCTAAAGTCACGTCTGCATTTTCAGTAATTGCCGCACCCACCATAAAGAAGGCAGCAGATGAAATGTCTGAAGGCACCTGAATATTGGTTCCGACCAGCTTACCACCACCTTGCAATGAAATTCGGTTGCCTTCGGTTTTCACTTCATAACCAAATGCACGCAGCATACGCTCAGTATGGTCACGAGTTGGTTCAGGCTCAGTTACCGAAGTTTCACCCTCCGCCCACAGGCCTGCAAGTAGAATTCCTGATTTCACCTGAGCAGAGGCCATTGGCAAATCGTACTGAATCCCTTTAAGGTTTTGGTTGCCGGTGATGGATACAGGTGGCGTACCGCGCTCACCCGTAGTCTGGATCTGCGCGCCCATTTCACGTAAAGGCTTGGCAATACGTTCCATTGGACGTTTAGACAGTGAAGCATCACCGGTCATCACAGAATCAAATTTCTGCGCTGCCAGCATACCGGACAACAAACGCATTGATGTACCTGAGTTGCCCATATACAGTGCAGACTGTGGTGCTTTCAAACCATGCATCCCCACACCATGAATCGTCACTTCACCATTTTTAGGCCCCTCAATGCTCACGCCCATATCACGGAAAGCTTGCAGAGTCGCTAAAGCATCTTCCCCTTCAAGGAAACCGGTCACATGGGTTGTACCTTCAGCGATAGCACCAAACATGATGGAACGGTGTGACACAGATTTGTCACCTGGCACGGTAAATTTGCCCTGGAATTTCTTGGCACCCGGCTGAATGGTAAATTGTTGTGTCACTTGATTTTTCTCCATGAAAGGTTTCTTGGCGAGCATATGGTTGAAATGCTGGCGAGCTGCCTGCGCATGTCCCAGTAAGCCCATCAATGCTTGGGAATCTTCGTCTTCAATCAGCTTGCGGATAATTTCTAGCTGAGCCTCAAAGCCATCTACAGCATTCAGAATTGCTTTTTTGTTGGCAAAAAAGATGTCATGCCACATTTGTGGATCACTGGCTGCAATTCGGGAAAAGTCCCGAAAGCCGCCCGCAGCATAACGAAAAATATCTAAATTGTCTTCACGCTTGGCCAGTTGTTCGACCAGGTTAAAGGCCATCAGATGCGGAAGATGACTGGTATGCGCCAGCACTTCATCATGCTTTTCCACATCCATGCAAATCACTTCCGCTTTTGCCGCCTGCCACAGTTGAATCAGTTTATCGACTGCCCACGCTGCACTGGTCGGCAACGGCGTCAAAATCACCTTATGATTGACAAACAGATCAACTTTACCTGCATGCACACCCGTATGTTCTGCACCCGCAATCGGATGTCCCGGCACAAAACCTGCAGGTAATGCATCACCAAAAACCGCTTTGGCCGCCTCAACTACATTGCCCTTTGTGCTACCCACATCGGTAATAATGGCACCTTCAGCCAGATAAGGCTGAATCGTTTCCAATACTTTTTGCGTAGCACGTACGGGTAAAGCCAGGACGATCAGGTCTGCACCTTTGACAGCTTCTACAGGATCTGCATAGCCTTCGGAAATTAATCCCAAGGCTTTGGCATCTTCCAGCGTTTTTTGCGAGCGGGTCGATGCCACGATGTCATTGGCTAAATGTTCAGCCTTAATCACACGTGCCAGACTTGAACCAATCAGTCCAAGTCCAATAAAGGCAACTTTTTCAAACAGTGGCTGCGACATAACTTAAGCTTTTGCCTCTAAGCCAAGTACTTTGCCGAGTGCAGCAAGGAATTTGGCATTTTCAGCTTCGGTACCAATCGATACGCGCAAGTGGTTAGCAATACCCACTGGACGCACAATCACACCTTGCTTTAATAAACCATTAAAGGTTTCAGCAGGATCTGCTTGAACATCGACCAGGATGAAGTTGGCACGAGATGGCACATAGTTTAGACCTAGAGCTTTAAAACCCGCTTCAAGCTGTGCCATACCTGCCTTGTTCACTTCACGAGATTTTTCGATGAAGGCTTCATCTTTCAGTGCAGCAACTGCAGCCACCATCGCCAAATGGTTAACGTTAAATGGCTGACGGATACGGTTTAAATAGTCCGTTACTTCAACCGATGCCAATGCAAAACCAACACGCAGTGCAGCCAGACCATAACACTTAGACAAAGTACGGCTGACAATCAGGTTAGGATACTGCTTCAGGAATTTCAGGCTATTGAAGTTTTCCGGGAAATATTCCACATACGCTTCATCCAGCACTACGATCACATTTGCCGGCACTTTCTGCATGAACGCTTCAAATTCAGCTTCTTCAAACCAGGTGCCTGTCGGATTATTTGGATTGGCAATAAAGATCAGCTTGGTATTGTCTTTAATTGCAGCCGCCATGGCCTCAAGATCATACGAGAAGCCTTTTGCTGGTACTTCAATCGCTTCAGCATGGATCGCTTGAGTTACCAGAGCATATACTGCAAATGCATGCTGGCTGTAAATCACAGAATCGCTTGAAGAAACGAATGCGCGGGCAAACATTTCCAGTAAGTCGTTTGAACCGTTGCCCAAAGTAATCTGGTCATGATTAAAACCAAATTGCTCTTTGATCTGATCTTTCAGGATAAAACCACCACCATCGGGATAACGGCCAATTTCTGCCAGTTCTGCAGCGACTGCTTCTTTGACTTTATCTGAGCAGCCCAACGGGTTTTCATTTGAAGCAAGTTTCACGATATCGGTGATCCCTAACTCACGTTCAAGTTCACTGATTGGCTTACCTGGCTGGTATGGCTTTAACTTTGAGATGCCTTGATTGGCTGGCACGAACGACATTTTATACTTCCGATTTACGTGTGAAACAGTGGTCAGCACCCTCGCACTGACCACAAATGGCTGACTTAAAGTACAGCTTGAGGATATGAACCCAATACGCGAACTTCTTTCACCAATGGGCGAATTTCTTCAATCGCAGCTTTAACATGTTCCTGATCAATATGACCTTCCAGATCGATAAAGAATACATAAGCCCATTTTTCAGGCAGTGCAGGACGAGTTTCAATACTTGTTAGACTAATGTTGTGCTTGGCAAATGGTGCAAGGATCTCAAGCAATGCACCGGCGCGGTCATGCGCTGACACCAGCAGTGAAGTTTTGTCATTACCGCTTTGTGGTACTTTCTCGCGGCCAATCACCAGGAAACGTGTCGTATTTTCCGGATTGTCCTCGATATTGCTGTGCATAATCTCAAGATTATAGATGTTCGCAGCAATTTCTGAAGCAATTGCAGCAGAATGCCATTCATTCTGAATACGGCGCGCTGCTTCAGCATTTGAACTGAGTGCGACACGCTCAACACCTGGATAATGGGCATCTAACCATTTACGGCATTGTGCCAGAGTTTGCTGATGCGCATAAATCTGCTTGATACTGTCTTTACGGGTATTTTCAGAGATCAGGAACTGGTGATGAATTGGCAATTCTACTTCACCAATCACATTCAGATGCGAAGTTTTGAAACAGTCTAAAGTATGGTTCACTACACCTTCAGACGAGTTTTCAACTGGTACCAGACCATAATGCGCACTTCCCGCTTCTACTTCACGGAACACTTCATCAATGGTTGGCAATGGACGTACTACAGCATCATGCCCAAAATGTTTCAATACTGCTGAATGCGTATAGGTACCCACAGGCCCCAGGAAAGCAATACTTTGTGGTGCTTCGAGCGCTAAACATGCCGACATGATTTCACGGAACAGACGTGCCATGGTGGTATCAGACAGTGGCCCCTCATTACGTTCCATAACATTACGCAAAACCTGCGCTTCACGTTCAGGACGGTAAAACAGTGGATTCTCTTCTGAAGCAAACTTTGCTTTTGCTACAGCTTCTGCCAAACGCGCACGGCGATTAATCAATTGCTGAATTTGCTGATCAACTGAATCGATATCTTCACGAATCTTAGCCAAATCAAGAGAAGTCGTAGTGTTTTGATCGTCGTTGATCATTGTTATGTCGCCCTTCATAAACCGTAACTGTTTCAGTATAACAATAGTAAGCTTTCAAATGTTACGCAATATGACTTTGTCTTTTAAAAGTCAGTTATTTATGCGTTGCCTAACCACTCATCGCATCTGCAATGTTTGGTAACATTTTCCACAGCGTATTTAGCAAAAATTACATTATCAAATTGTAAAGTTTGCGTTTGCATCTTAACTGATTTTAGGATGGATGAATTATCATTATTTCTTAATCTATATAACGATTTTAACCATAAGAAAAATCATGCAAAGACTCAAAAATCAGCAATAGAAAGATGTTGCTAGATGATCAATAGTTCATTTTAAAATTACCGCTCAACATCCGGCACATATGCTTTTTTTACTTGTTTTAACAGAGATTTTTACATTTAACATGTATTTATTTACAAAGCAGGGACGATTTTTAAACCTTATCCCGCTAGTCTGTTCAAAACTTAGGCAGGAGCAAATACATGCCAAAAAGAATAGCTGTGCTCGTTACTCATAACTTTGATGATCAGGAATATTTTGAACCTGTAGAAGCCTTTCGTGCTGCCAGTCACAGTATCTGCAATATTGACCATGAAGCTGGAAAGGTCATATATGGTCGGAAACATACAGCTTCAGTGACCATAGATGAAAGTATTGACCAGATCTGTGTCGATGATTTTGACGCATTACTAATTCCAGGTGGAGAATCCCCCCTGACCTTCACTTCAGATGCTGTCGTTCTAAAGTTGATTCAGGAATTTAATGCGGCCAATAAAACCATCTTTAGCATCTGCGATGCTTCATTATTACTCGGTGCGGCTGACGTGCTGAAAGATCGGATTATTACCAGTATTCGTGACCATGCGCACTGGCTGCAAGATGCAGGCGGTCGTTATTATGATGCAGAACTGGTCAATGATAATAACCAGTTGATCTCTTCACGTGTACCAGACGATTTACCTGTGTTTATTGATGAGTGCCTAGAAGTATTAAGGTCTTAAAATATGAAAAATGTCATTTGCTCCCTTACATAAAAATGAGCCCTTATAGGCTCACTTTTACTTTATAGCGAATGAAATACTTTTAGCGACCTAATAGGCTACGTGCCACGATTTCTTTCATGATCTCGTTCGTACCACCATAAATCCTTTGGATACGCGCATCGACAAAGAAACGGGAAATCGGATATTCAGTCATATAGCCATAGCCCCCAAACAGCTGGAGCAAATTATCCGCAATTTTCATCTGCATGTCAGTTGAAAAACTTTTTAAGGCTGCTGCCGTTTCAACATTCAGCTTGCCCTGCATATACAACTCAACATTCTGGTTATAAAACGCCGCTGTTGCCAGTTCATCAATCTTGGCCTGTGCCAATACAAAGCGAGTATTCTGGAATTGGCCCACTGCCTGACCAAAGGCTTGACGCTCTTTGACATAGGTCGTGGTGATATCAATTGAACCACGAATCGCACCCAAAGCCGTAGCCGCAATCGCAGTGCGCTCACGTGGCAGTTCTTGCATCAGGTATGCAAAGCCTTGGCCTGGTTGACCGAGTAACTGATCTTTTGGCACTTTGACATTATCAAAGAACAGCTCAGAGGTATCTTGTGAGTGCAGGCCAATTTTGTCCAGATTGGTGCCTTTCTTGAAACCTTCCAGATGAGTATCTACCAAAAGCAGTGAAACACCTTTGGCACGTGCCTGTGGATCGGTTTTTACAGCCAGCACTACCAGATCGGCATGCTGACCATTCGAAATAAAAGTTTTGGAACCATTTAACAGATAGTGGTCGTCCTGCAAAATGGCACTGGTTCGAATTGCCTGCAAGTCAGAACCGGCACCTGGTTCAGTCATACCGATGGCACCGACCACCTCACCAGTCACCATTTTAGGCAGCCAGTATTTCTTCTGTTCTTCAGTGGCGATATGCAGGATATAGGGTGCAGCAATATCCGAGTGACATGACAAACCAATAGAGAGTGCACTAAATCCTGCACGTGCAGACTCTTCGAGTAACATTAAGGAGTAATGGGTTGGCACACCATAGCCCCCATATTCTTCTGGAACATCCACACAAAGAAAGCCATTTTCACCCAGCGCATTCCATACCGAACGTGGAATCTTGCCCTCACGTTCCCATTGCTCATAGTGCGGTGCAATCTGTTCGCTCATAAAGCGTTTAAAGTTATCGCGGAATAATTCCAGGTCTGCATCATATGCCAGCATTGTTCTATCCTTGTGGTGTTTATCATTATATTTCCACAGACAGGCTAGCGATTTTTAAAGTCAGTGTCATGCGCTAATATGATTTTTTTTCAAACTTTACAGTCAATTTATTTTAATAAAAATTTAAAAAAGGAAGCCGAAGCTTCCTTTTTTAAACAGACTGAAATCAGTGAGATTTAACGCCTTCTTGCTGCATTAATTCATCAATTTCTGCCGGATTGTTTAATGCATAATCCAGTTTTTCTTTGTCCAGCTGACCGACCCATTTTGCAACAACCAGAGTCGCCAATGAGTTGCCAATCAGGTTAGTCAAAGCACGTGCTTCAGACATGAAACGGTCGATACCCAGAATCAGTGCCAAGCCTGCTACCGGGATATGACCTACTGCAGACAGGGTTGCAGCCATTACGATAAAGCCAGAACCTGTTACACCTGCTGCACCTTTAGATGAAATCAATAGCACAAGAAGCAAGGTAATCTGATGAGATAGATCTAGCTGGGTATTGGTTGCCTGAGCGATGAAGACTGCCGCCATGGTCAGGTAAATAGAAGTCCCGTCCAGGTTGAAAGAATAACCTGTTGGAATAACCAGACCGACTACTGATTTTTCTGCACCTGCCAGTTCCAGCTTTTTCAGCATACGCGGCAATACAGATTCAGAGGATGAAGTACCCAGTACAATCAGCAATTCTTCGCGGATCAGACGGATCATTTTCATGATACTGAAGCCGGTGAAACGTGCAATCGAACCAAGAATAATGAAAATAAACAGGATACAGGTGATATAGAAGCACAGAATCAATTGACCCAGCTGCGCCAGTGTACCGATACCATATTTACCAATCGTAAATGCCATGGCACCGAACGCACCGATAGGTGCAAGTTTCATGATCATGTTCACGATGTTAAAGAATACATGTGAAATCTGGTCAATGAACTTCAATACCGGCTTACCATTATCTCCCAGCTGATGCAGGGCAAAACCAAACAGGAGAGCGAATAACAGTACCTGAAGGATTTCACCTTCAGCAAATGCGCCCACTACCGTATTTGGAATGATATTCATGAAGAAATCGATGGTCGATTGTGACTCACCTGATGCAACATATTTCGAGATACCTTCTGTATCGAGAGTTGCTGGATCAACGTTCATACCAACACCAGGTTTGGCAATATTGATCACGAGCAGACCGATCACCAAGGCAATCGTCGATACGATTTCAAAGTATAGTAAAGCAATACCACCTGTCTTGCCGACAGATTTCATGCTTTCCATACCTGCAATACCACTCACTACCGTACAGAAAATTACTGGTGCGATAATCATTTTGATCAGGCGGATAAAGCCATCACCCAATGGTTTCAGCTGTTCGCCCAAACCAGGAACATATTGTTCAGCACCATTGATAATTTGCGTACCGCTTGGTGAGAAGTGACCCACAAGGATACCGGCAATAATGGCAACAATCACTTGAAAATAAAGTGACTTATAAATAGGTTTTTTAGCCATGACCTTAGTTCACAATATACTTCTAACAAGAAGCAATATTCAGTTTTCACTTATTTAAGAAAATAAGCATCCAATACTTGATTGCCTTAAACAAAAAAGTGCTTACGTATCAAGAACTTAATCTGATACTAAAAATAGATTGTGTATGTACTTTTAACAATTACAGGAACACCGCTCTTCAGCAGAAGTTAGTGCATTGATCAGGAGATGAAGCAAACACAAAGAATCAAGAGAAATTTTAACCGCTTTTTAGACTTTTGTTTAACCCAAAATGTTAAATTTGTCTAAATAATAAACAATATTCCTTAGACTATAGTCTTATAAAACTATAATTCTTCTGCAAAATAAGAAGGTGAAATACCAATATCAGCGTAAAATATGCCAATACTTGATGAACATGATTGATCTATCCATATGACCACAAAGCGAAATATTTATAAAGATGCTGAACATCCTTTTGCCCAGTTTATTCGTATTATTGGTAAAGGAAAGAATGGTGCACGCTCGCTCAGTTATAATGAAGCCTATCAAGCTTTTAGTATGATCCTGAAAAATGAGGTGCTGGATGTGCAGCTAGGTGCCTTCCTGATGCTACTGCGCGTAAAAGAAGAATCCGTCGAAGAACTGGCAGGTTTTGTTCAGGCAACCCGGGATCAGCTTAATTTTAAAGCTCTGGATGTAGACTTGGACTGGTCATCTTATGCTGGCAAGCGCAAGCATTATCCATGGTTTATCCTGTCTGCCCTCACCTTGGCCAAGCATGGCTATAATATTGTCATGCATGGTGCAGCTGGGCATACTTTGAATCGGGTTTATACTGAGCAAGTATTAGAATGCTTAGGCTATTCTATTTGCCACAGTGAGGTTGAAGTCGAACAGCAGCTGCAAGAAAGACATTTTGCTTATCTGCCTTTAGATGTGATTTCACCTATCCTGGCTGAGCTGATCGGACTGCGGAATGTTATGGGTTTACGTTCTCCTATTCATACATTGGCGCGCCTGATTAATCCATTCAATGCCAAAGCGACTTTACAGGCCATTTTCCATCCGGCTTATCGTGGCTCACACCAGCGCGCTGCTTTTCAGCTCGGTTATCAAAATAGTGCTGTGATTAAAGGTGAAGGTGGCGAGTTTGAACGTAACCCTGATGCCAAAACCTTAATTTGTGGTATCAAGAATGGTGAACTGTATGAACACGAACTGCCTAAACTGACGGACAATCGCAGTCCGATTGAAGAAGAGCTGAATCTGGCTGTATTTAAAGAAGTCTGGGATGGTCAACGTTCGCATGAGTATGGCGAAACCGCAGTGGTTGAAACTATCGGTATTGCGCTATATACCATGGGCAAATGTGAGAGCTATGAAGCAGCGATGCAGAAAGCTAAAGAACTCTGGAATACTCGTCTTTCGGTTTGAACAAAATCATTTATTTCAGACATTAAAAAGACCACGTTTGTGGTCTTTTTGGTTTCAATTAAACGAAACGAATGGGTCTGAATTCCGGTTCATTCTTGTGATGATCATCATCACATTCTTCACCTTCTTCTTTGGTACCGCGGTCGATATAACCACTACGTTCAGTTTCAGGCAAATGTTTAATTTCCCAGGCATACACGGCTTGCATACACGTCTGACGCTGCTCTTCCGTCAATGCCACACCGTTCGGCCATTTACCAATTTCAATCGCAGTACGCAGTCGGTCTACAATCTCAGGATTGAGCATAGAAAGCATTTGTTCAATATTCATGATTTAATCCCGATTCTGATAATCAAAGTCTTGGTTCCAGCCGAGCTTGGTCCGACACGCCATATAGAAATCATAACCCGGTGGATGTAAAAGTTGCAGTTTAAATGGGTGTTTACGAATATGAACCGTATCTCCCACATTCAAAGAGATGCTGTGCTGTCCATCTGCGCTGACCATCGGCATCACGCGATTTTTACGGATCACCAGCTTAATCTCACTATGTCCTCCAACCACAATCGGTCGGGATGACAGGGTATGCGGATGCATGGGTACCAGCACAATCGCATCCATACTTGGATGTACAATTGGCCCACCACCAGAAAGTGCATAGGCAGTTGAGCCTGTTGGTGTCGACACGATCAGACCATCACTATGCTGACGATAAACATATTGTCCATCAATATTCAGCTCAAAGTCGATCATGTGCACGGATTTACCAGAATGAAGTACGACATCATTCAGGGCAATCGCATCATGGATAATTTCGCCTTTAGACCGGATTTCCAGTTCTAACAGAAAACGTCGCTCAAGCTGAAATTCACCTTTAAGGACCTGATCCAGCTTAAAAATGACTTCTGTCGGCTTGATATCCGTCAGGAAGCCCAAGCGGCCACGGTTCACACCGATGACAGGAATATTATATTTGACCAGTGCCCGGGCAGCATGCAGCAATGAACCATCACCACCAACTACAATGACCAGATCGACCACCTCACCCAGCAAGGCGCGGCTCACTGTCTGGGTATTTTCATAAGGTACCAACGCAGCGGTATCTGCATCAAACACTGGATGCAGACCCACGTTCAACAAATGATCATGAATAAGACATAAGGTTTCAACTACTGAAGATTTATCAGGACGTCCTACTAACCCGATATTTCGGAATGTCTTATGTGAAATTAGCACCAGTCTCGTCGCTCCGCTACGAATCGACCCTATAATAGCATTAAGCTCTGGCTCGTTGACAATTTTCCCTGGTTTTTATGTATAAGTAGAGCAAGTTAGAAATAATATTATGCAGACTAAGTGTATTTTTTAATTGATATTTTTTAACCAATTTCTCTTTAAATATTGCAAATTCCCTAAAAGCTTCGCATGATTAGCAGAATTTTACAGACGCTTATCATCATTTATGAAGTATGAACGTGGTTTGGGGTTTATTGCCTTAATCTTTTCCGTTTTGGTCATTTCAGCTTTTGTTGCCTTTAGTATCTATCTGATTCGTCTAGATAATATTGTACGTGACAAATTTGAAGGCCAGCGCTGGGACATTCCTGCGAAAGTCTTCGCACGTCCGATGGAAATCTATGTCAATGCACCTGTCAGCCAACAGGATCTTCAGGAAGAGCTCAAACTGCTTGGATATAAGAGTGCTGAAAGCTATACCAAGTCCGGAAGTTATGTGACTTCTGGTAATACTTTATATGTACATACCCGTGGTTTTGACTTTGGTGACCGGGTTGAGCCTGAGCAGATTTTAAAAGTCAGCTTCAATGGTGAACAGATTAATGACGTAAGTGCCACCAAGCCCTCCACGTCCGGAATTGCCCGTTTGGAACCTTTATTAATTGGCGGGATTTACCCCCAACATAATGAAGACCGGGTACTGATCAAGCTGAATAAAGTACCTAAATCTTTGATTGAAGCACTGATCGCCACCGAAGACCGTAATTTCTACCACCATCATGGTGTATCTCCACGCGGGATTGCACGTGCAGTGGTCAGCAATATTACCGGCGGTAAACGTCAGGGTGGCTCGACTTTAACCCAGCAGCTGGTCAAAAACTTCTATTTAAGTCCAGAGCGTACGTTAAAACGTAAAGTCAATGAAGCCTTTATGGCGATGTTGATTGAATTGCATTATGACAAGGATGAAATCCTTGAAGCCTATTTAAATGAAGTGAATCTGGGCCAGAATGGTAATTATTCTATTAATGGTTACGGTCTGGCGTCCCAATTCTATTTTGGTCTGCCGTTGCGCGAATTAAATATTTCCCAACAGGCATTTCTAGTTGGTCTGGTACAAGGTCCTTCCCTCTACAATCCATGGCGTAACCCTGAAACGGCGAAAAGACGTCGTGATATTGTGCTGAACAATATGCTGGTTATGGGTTATCTGACCCAAGAGCAATATGAAACCGAGAAGGCACGCCCTCTCAATGTCATTACAAAACCAACCCTGGGTCCGGCACGTTTTCCTGACTTCTTGGATATTGTGCGTCGTCAGCTGCGTACCGAATATCAGGAAGGTGATATTACTAATCAGGGCCTACGCATCTTTACCACGTTGGATCCATTGGCACAGACCCGTATTCAGCAAAGTTTCAAAAATACAGTGGCGAACTTAAGCAGATCAAATCCGAAACGTTTAAAAGATTTGCAAGGTGCGGTGCTGGTCACTCATCCAGAAAATGGTGAACTGGTTGCTGCAGTTGGTTCGACCCAGGACTTTACCGGCTTTAACCGTGCCCTGGATGCCAAACGTCAGGTGGGTTCGTTATTAAAACCTGTGATTTACCTGACCGCAATTGAATCGAACCGTTACCATTGGGGTAGCCCGATCGAAGACAGCGAGCTGAGCATTAAAACTGATGGCAAGACCTGGACACCCAAGAACTATAGTGGCCGCCCACATGGTGTGGTTCCAATGTCTCAGGCACTGGCAAATTCCTATAACCTGTCCGCGGTACGTTTGGCGCAGGAATTCGGTATGTCAACCTTTATCAATCATCTAAAGAAATTTGGTGTGACTTCTGATATTCCGTCCTACCCTTCCATTTATCTGGGTGCGGTAGATATGTCACCTATGGAAGTGATGAGTCTATATGGCAATTTCGCGACTGGCGGTTTTAAATATCCGGTCAAAGCTATTCGTTCCGTGGTGGATGCCAATGGTCGTCTGGTCGATCGCTATGGCTTGACGGTTCAGCCAACCATTGATCCGGCTTATGCCTATATCCTGAACAACGGTTTACAGCAGGTCATGAGCAGCGGTACCGGTCAATCTGCTTATAGTACCCTGCCACGCAATCTTGGTCTGGCTGGCAAATCAGGGACCACCAATGATACCCGTGACTCATGGTTCGCAGGCTATTCTGGTAATTACCTAGCTGTGGTCTGGTTAGGTCTGGATGACAATAAGATTACTGGTTTGACCGGATCATCTGGTGCGCTACCGGTATGGACCAGTGTCATGAAGCAGCTACGCCAGAAGCCAGTGAATCTGCATCAACCAGGTGAGGTACAATGGCAATGGGTCGATCGCGCGACAGGTCATTTGTCTGCTCAAGGCTGTGAAGGTGCCATGTATATTCCATTGACTCGTCACAGCATGCCAAATCAGGCTACTGCTTGTGGCGCATCGCATTATGCCCCTGCCCCACATACGATTGATTCAGAAGAACTTCAAGGTTCTGATGATCCAAGCGATGAAATTGGGATCTGGATTGAAGAAACTGAAACGGAAAACCAACGTGATTCTTTACAAGATACACGTATCATCTCAAGCGGTAGTTATTCACCCTAATTGAGTGAGATATATGTTTCAAAAAATCCTGATTGGTTCAATTTTAGTTGCTTTAGTCGGTTGTCAATCCATACAGCAGGAACCATCTGCTCCAGCCAAGCCTGCACCTGAAAAACCACGGGTGCAGAAATCTGATGGTGTAGTGATTACGCCTTATGATCATCCTGAAATCAAACGTCAAAAAGTGGTCGTGCCGCAGCAGAAACCTAAACCACAGCAGTTTGATGATGGCCGTCAGTTACCTGCTTTCAAGAAATTGATGCAGCAGACTCAAACAGCGTATAAAGCACAAAAGTTTGATCAGGCTGAAGCCTATGTCACCCAGGCGCAGCGACTGGCACCGCAGTCTCCTGAAACCTATCTGTATTTAGGGATGCTGGCGAATCGCAAGAATAAACCCGCCAATGCGCAAGCGTTTGCGCAGCGCGGCCTTAGCTACGCCCAAAGTAATGCCATGAAAAAGCAGCTCTGGCAGGTGATTCTTAAAGCTGGTCAGCTGCAAAAAAATCCACAAACCATTCAAAAAGCACAGAAGGCATTAAGCGCTCTTTAAGCTATAATTACTTTTAGTAATGAACTTACTTATATCCCACGAATGCCTGCGATCCCGTAGGCATGATGGGATTGAGCCTGACTCAAATCTTCTTTGTTGATTCCACCAAGTGCATACACAGGAATCTGAATCTGTTTGGCAATCTGCTCAAAGGTAATCCATCCCAGTGGCTCTACTTCTGTATGAGTCGCTGTTGGAAGCACAGGACTCAGAAAAATTGCTTCACAGCCCAGCTGTTCTGCCCGTTGTGTAGACGCATGATCATGACACGCAGCAATATAGCGTTTCCCTATAACCAGATCACTGGTACTTAGTTGATTCAACTGTGCCTGCTTAAGATGTAAAGTCTGAATACTCTGTTGCTGTTGTTCATCCAGCAGCAGATATAAGTCATGATTAATAATCAATTGGGATAATTGTTCTGCTAGCAGGGTTGCCAATTTCTCGGCCTGTTCTGCGTTGGCGTCAACTCGCCAATACAGCATTTGCACTTTGTCGAGCTGATGCAGATCTGCCAGATCACTGCTGATTTTAATCATCTGGGGCCATAACAGTTTTTCTAAAATCACCGCATTCGCTTTCGGAAAATTCAGCTGCTGTAACTGCTCGCGGCTATACCACTTCCAGGGTTGCTGAATCTGGGCTAACTGTGCTTCAGCTACACTGGCATGGAATAAATGCAGATGCACAATCACATCTTCATATTCATGACGAATAAAATCGAAAGAATGCCAAAGCTCGATATCAATACCGACTTCTTCCTGGATCTCACGACGGCAGGCTTGCAGCGGTGTTTCACCTTCTTCTACTTTGCCGCCAGGGAATTCATGTTTATTTCCCTGATGCTGTTTCGCTTCCCGCCAGCCAACCAGAACCTGATTTTGGTGAAATAACAAGGCAATCGCGACATGAATATTTGCTTTGGACATACGAAGATAAACTGACTGGAAATATTACGAATTGTAAGTGATAGCGGATTTTTTAGGAATTGCAAAATTTAGGCGTTGACAGCTCTATTCGATAATGATTATCATTTAAATCAATCCAAGCACATACCACGGAGTCGATGGAATGAACGCACCTTTTAGCCTGTTTACACGTAACAATGACGCTCATCATGCATTACCAATGCTGCATTCAAATAACCTATTTGCTCTCGGACGCGAAATTCGCATCATGCATGCCGGTGAAGAATACCGCCTACGCTTAACCCGAAATAATCGTCTCATTCTCACTAAATAAATAAAATAACTCTCACAATAATAAACGTGGTCATCAGCAGTATGAATCAGCGCGTACTGCTTTTTTTCTTATTTGGTCTCTTTCATGATTCTAGATCTAAAAGCGCAATACGACTTTTAACCCGCCAAGATCAGAAGCCATAAATTGAATATCACCATGATGCAATTGCATGATTTTCTGGCAGATAGATAACCCCAGGCCTGATCCTTGGGTTTTAGTGCCCAAAGCGCGATAAAAACGCTCGCCAAGTCGCTGTAAAGTTTCCTCAGAGATTCCCTCTCCTGAATTCTCAATTACCACTTCTATTTTATCCGCCTTAGGCTGACACTGGATTAGAACCGTACCCGCAGACGGCGTATATTTGATGGCATTGTCGATCAGGTTTCGCAGGCAACTGAAAATGAGTTCTGCGTTTCCTGAAATATCAGCAGGATTTAGCTCAAGTTTTAGGTCCAGCTGTTTTTCTTCTACGAACGGCGTGAGTGTTTTTAAAGCATCCTGAATAAGCTCAGGCAAATCCACCTTTTGTTGTGGCAGGTTATGATTTTGTTCAGGATCCAGTCGAGCTAGTAACAAGAGGTTTTCCAGAATCTGAGTACCACGACTGACATCTTTCTGAATCTGCGCCAGATCCTGAGACAATGTCTCATGAGTCTGATATTTGCGTTTTAACACCTGCAGGCGCATTTGAATCGCTGATAAGGGTGAGCGGAGTTCATGCGAAGCATCTGCAGTAAAGCGCTGTTCTGCACTTAAGGACTGCTCTACCCGAGCCAGCATCCGGTTTAGTTGACTGACGATGGGTTGTAGCTCAGCAATTTGCGGTTCGGGTGATTGAACCGGACTTAGATCCTGGGCGGATTTGGAGGCAATATCCTGTGAAATCCGGTTAAGTGGCTTTAACTGACGCTTAATCAATAGATGTAGTAATAACCATTTCACCAGCCATAATATTACAAGGATTAAACCAAAACCCAGAATACTATTCCAAATCTGTTCAAAGCGTATGGATACTGGCTGTATGACCTGAACTTTAAGCCCATTATCTTCAGCTATCAAAGTTCTTAATAACTGTCCATCTTCAAACTGAAAATGCAGCCCTGATTGATGACGTAACTGATGTTGCAACAGATTGTTCTTTTCGGAAGTGGTTAGCTGGTCCTGATCCAGCCAAAGTCGATACTGGATCTCAAATTCTTCACTGATATCATCCACATTGTAACCTTGGGACTGAGTCACATCGCCAAGTAACAGTTCCGCAATATCTTCCATCAGTTCATCATGAATCTGCATAGACTGATATCCAGAAATGCCCAGTAATAACAACCAGGCCAGACAACCCGCCAGAATGGAACTATACATAGCATTCTTGATCAGCTTGTGTTGCAGTGAAATCACCTGAGCCATGATTGATCTACCCTTCAGCTTTATGCATACGATAACCCAGCCCACGTATGGTCTTGATCATCTGACTGCCAATTTTCTTGCGCAGTTGATAAATAAAAACCTCGATGGCATTACTCTCAATTTCATCCCCCCAGGCATAGAGAGATTCTTCCAGCTGTTCCCGGGTCACTACATGCTCTGGCTTTTGCATCAATTTATGCAAAATCTGAAACTCTTTGGCCGTTAAGTTCACCACTTCACCTGCTTTAGTCAGAGTTTTAGCCTGTATATCCAGCTGCAGGTCTTCCCAGGTCAGCACATGGCTCAGATTTTTTTGCTGCAAGCGGATCTGGGCACGAATTCGTGCAGACAATTCTTCCAGGCTAAAAGGTTTGACCAGATAATCATTGGCACCTAAATCAAGTCCTTCTACCCGGTCATCAATACTGTCTCGAGCGGTAATAAAAATAACTGGCGTATCTTTCTGCAGTTTACGTAGTGTTGTCAAAATCTGATCTCCACTGGCTCGCGGTAAACCACGATCCAGTAACACACAGTCATACTGATGCTGTTCAAGCGCCAGAATGGCATGGTCCCCACGTTCAACCCAGTCAATTACATAGCCATCCATTTCTAGCCAGGTCTGAATGCTTTCTGCCTGTGAGGCATCATCTTCCGCCAAAAGAATACGCACGCTGAATTCTCCCTTATTTTCAACATATAATCATGAATTTTAAACAAAAAAAACCACATGCTTTTTGTAATATTGCATGTGGTTTTCTCTAGTCAGGTCATTCAGCTATCGCCAATGCCTTAATTGAAACGCACTTCATCAACATCGATTTCAACACGTTTCGCTGGTTTGTAATCGATATCTACTTCACCAATAATGGTTACTGATGTTTTGGCAGAAATCGGTTTGCCTTGCCATAACTCATCATCAATTTCGACATTGATGGTGCCTGTGTTGTCACGGAACTGATATTTTTCGTCGCCTACTGATTTCACCACATGACCTTTGATTTGTACCTTGCTGTCATCTTTCATGGTGAGTGCTTGTTTTACCGATACAGTTTTGGCAAAAGCGCCTTGGTTTACTGTACTTTCTGCCATAGTCACAGTTGTTGCTGAGCCAATAAGTGCCACTGCTACAAATGCTTTGGTCATATTTTTCATATTCAGTACCTTTTAGGCTGTCTTGTTTCGATGAAGCTATTAAAACAGCTGAAGATGAATTGAATCTTAAGAAAACTTTATTTTCAAAAATGGGTTTTAAAAGTTAATTCAATGGCACTACACGTAGTACTTCCTCTAGCGTGGTGACACCTTCAATGACTTTTCGTGCACCCGCAATTCTAAGTGGTTCTACACCTTCTTTTTTCGCCTGAGCACGTAACTGGTTCAAGTTAGCATCTGCGCCAATCAGCTGTTTGGTTGTTAAACTCAGTGGCATAAATTCATAGATCCCTATACGCCCTTTATAGCCAGTATGACGACATTCCTCACAACCTACTGGACGGAACACAAATTCTGGACGGGCCAATGGATAATCTGCTGCTAAATGCTGCCATTCCTGCTCATCCATAAAGCCTTCTACTTTGCAGTGTGGACACAATTTACGCACCAGACGCTGAGCCAACACACCGAGAATCGTTGCAGCAGTCAGGAACGGTTGTACCCCCAGATCATGCAGACGGGTTAAACTCGACGGTGCATCATTGGTATGTAATGTGGATAAAACCAAGTGACCCGTCAAGGCAGCCTGAATTGCCATATTGGCAGTATCCTGATCACGAATCTCACCGACCATGATGATATCTGGATCCTGACGCATTAATGCCCGTACACCATCGGCAAAACCCAGATCAATTCCGGTATTCACCTGCATCTGGTTAAAGCTTGGCTCCAGCATCTCGATTGGATCTTCAATGGTACAGACATTGACCTCTTCGGTCGCCAGCTGCTTTAAAGTTGAATACAGCGTAGTCGTTTTACCCGAGCCTGTAGGTCCAGTCACCAGAATAATGCCATGGCTATGACTGGTCAGCGTGTTCCATTCATTCAGCAAGTGGCCTTCAAAACCCAGTTGCTGGAAACTGCGTACCAATACTTCCGGATCGAAAATACGCATTACCAGTTTTTCACCAAAAGCGGTAGGTAAGGTCGATAAACGCAGTTCCGTTTCCTGACCTTTAGGCGTACGGGTTTTTAGACGGCCATCCTGCGGCTTGCGCTTTTCTGCCACATTCATCCGGCCCAGAATTTTAATACGTGAAATCACTGCAGTAAGCGTATTGGCTGGCATTTTATAAATGGTATGCAGCACGCCATCAATACGGAAACGGATTTTCCCGGTATCTTTGCGTGGTTCCATATGAATATCACTGGCACCCTGTTCAAAGGCAAACTGTAATACCCAGTCCACCAGTTTAACAATATGCTGGTCATTGGCATCTGGATTTTGCGAATCACCGAGCTGTAAAAGTGCTTCTACACCCTTATTTTCACGGTCATAAGCCGAGGATTTTTGTGATCCACTGACAGCGCGACTAACCTGATAATACTCGACAATATATCGCTGCAACTGTTCCGGATTCAGTAGCACCCGTTCAATACGGCGCGGGCTGATATTCTGCTGTAGATTCGACACCCATTCCATTTTATAAGGCTGATCTGTAGCAATCAGGATTTTGTCTGGCTGGATTTCAACAGCGAGAATACGGTTACGGAGTGCGTACTCCTGCGACATTACTGCGGTAAGTGCCTGAACATCGGCTTTTAAAGGATCAATAATATAAAATGGCAGATTTGTTTTTTCTGACAACCACTGACATAAACGGTTTAGGGTAAGTGTACTTTGGGGATGAGAACGGTCGACCAGATTAAAATTGGCAATCCACTGTAAAGGATGCCATTTCAGCTGTTCACGCTGACGATGCGTCGTCTGTACCAGCATACGATCTCTATCACTGATCTTACCGTCTTTAAAAAGTTGCTCCAGACACCACGCGGTATCAATTTCAAAGTCAAATTTCATTGTTATAGGTCCCTAAACTTGCCTTCACTATAACAAGTTTTTGCTATTTTTCGCATTCTCCTGCTGTGTCTTCTGGCTGTTTCTGCTAGCTAATGCCAATCTTTAGCGCTATCAATCTTTTCGCCCTAGCTTATCTCTCACATTTCTCTCTTGTTCATCCTCTAGCTTATGGCCTATATTTTAGAGATACCTTTGAAAATAATTACTTATTCATAGCTGAGGCCGGATATGGATTTTAGCGCAGTGCCCATGAATGACAGCTCCTTTCAGGAACTACTCACTATCCTGACTTCAGCATTGGGCTGTGGCTTATTGATAGGCCTGGAACGAGAACGACATAAACAGCGGGAGCAACAGCCAAGCTTTGCAGGCTTACGTTCTTTTGCTATCTGCGCCCTGTTGGGAGCTATCTGTTTTTTATTCGGAATAATCACTGGCCTGGTGGGCGCACTGATTATTGGTGGCATGGTCATTTCCTCTATCCGAAATCAGCCGGATGATCCTGGAATTACCACCGAACTTGCTTTTGTGATGGCCTATTTTATTGGGGCAATCTGTCTATGGAATATTCCGCTGGCTGCCGGACTTGCAGTACTCATTACCGTCATTCTGATGGCCAAACATTCCATGCATAACATTGCTGGAAAATGGATTACTGAAGCTGAATTCCGGGATGGTTTACTGTTACTGGCATTGGTCTTGATTGGTTTACCTTTGACACCCGATACACCGCTATGGGGCAAGGTACTTAATCCCTACCTGATTCTGAAACTCTTAACTTTAATTTTGGTGGTACAGGCGCTAGCGCATATTGCCAAACGCTTACTTTCTACAAAAAATGCCCTGATGCTTTCTTCCATTGCATCTGGTTTTGTTTCCAGCACAGCCACAGTAGCCCAATTGGGCCTACAGGTTCGTAAAGGTGAGATGGATGCCCGATCTAATGCGGGTGCCGCCCTGATGTCCTGTATCTCGACTTTAGTACTGCTGTTCATTGTGGTCGGAGGCGTATCTTTTAGCTGGCTTAAAATTATTTTGCTTCCTTCCCTAGTGGCAATGGCCATTCTGGCTGCCTGTGCATTTCTATTGCTGCGTAAAGCCAAATCGCCAGAAAATTGTGGAAAAGAAGAAGATAGCCGGATGTTTAGCCTGAAAGAGGCGGTCATCATTGCAGTCACCTTGACGCTGATTCAGGCTGCGATTTATGGGCTGGAACTCTTACTCGGCGATGCCGGTTTGCTGGCAGGTACCCTGCTCGCTTCCCTATTCGAGATTCATGCAGCCATGGCCAGCGTGGTCATTCAGGGTGACCCGAGCAATACCCGGCTGATTCAGGCCCTGCTCATAGGCCTTGCAGCCCATGCTTTAGCAAAATCTGTAAATTCCGGCCTGTCAGGCGGATTCAAATATGCGATGTATTTTGTACCTGTACAGCTTCTACATATGGCAGTTTTGATCGGAATTTTGTGGTGGACGCTAAAACTTTAGAATGATTTGAGCAGAAAGTATAAGTACCCTAGTCCTTTAGCCATCACTCAATCCCTATAATCAGAACAGAAGTTTCATTTACAATAAATTTGATATTGAAATCTGCAAAGCGCATACCATAAATTCGCTCCGGATCCTCCTGATAGGCTGGACGTGGATCAAGAGATAAAACCTCAGCTAGTTCTCGAATGATCTGTTCCGAAAGGCCTTTCGTTTGGACTAACTGCTCTCTTTCCAGCTCTGCCTGTTTTGACCAGACCACATATTTGCGTACCGGCTCCTCCTGAGCATAACCGCTTTGCGCTTCTGTCACAGCGTCGGAATAATGAATATAAGGTTTAATATCGACAATCGGAGTACCATCTAAAAGATCACTGCCCGTCACATAAACACGGACTGTTTTGCCAACTTTTTTCACTTCTTTCAGCTTGACCACGGATAGACCAATCGGCGAAGGACGATACATACTACGTGTCGCGAACACCCCTATTTTCTGGTTCCCACCTAAACGTGGTGGGCGTACCTGTGGACGGAACTTGCTGTTTTCCTGATTTTTATTGTCATGAAACTGCCAGAGCAGCCATAAATGACTAAACTCCTCAATCCCCTCAAAAGCCAGCAGATCATTATAAGGCCCCTGCATTTCAATATAGGATTCCACTTCCACCAGATTAGGCTGACGTGGAATACCAAATTTCTCTTTATAGGGAGATTTCATTATACCGATTACAGGTATAGTCAGTTCAGTCATAATCACTTTTTTTGATAAGCTCAATTAAATATATTCAGTTTATCGAGAATGAATTTGGTTTAGAATAGCAACCTGTTCTAATTTGATAACTTATTGAGACCTTTAATGGCTGCTTTTAACGTCGAAAAGATTACTCACGTCCACCATTGGAATGACACATTATTCTCTTTTAAAACGACTCGTGATACTGCATTACGTTTTAAAAACGGTCAGTTTGTGATGATCGGCCTTGAGGTCAATGGTAAGCCTTTAATGCGTGCATATTCAATTGCAAGTGCAAACTATGAAGAAGAACTGGAATTCTTCTCGATTAAAGTTCCAGATGGTCCACTGACTTCTATTCTGCAAAAAGTAAAAGTTGGCGATGAAATCCTGGTTTCTAAAAAACCGACAGGTACACTGGTTCTGGATGACCTGAATCCTGGTAAGAATCTGTATTTGTTATCTTCAGGTACTGGTCTTGCACCTTTCCTGTCGACTATTCGCGATCCTGAAACTTATGAACGTTTTGAGAAAATTATCGTGGTTCATGGTACACGTTTCATTTCAGAACTGGCTTATCAAGATCTGATTCTAAACGAAATTCCAAACCATGAGTTCTTCTCAGAATTGGGCGCTAAAGAAAAATTAGTGTATTACCCAACGGTAACTCGTGAAGAATATCCAAATCAAGGCCGTGTAACGACTGCAATTGAAACTGGTGAACTGTTTGAAAAAATCGGCCTGCCACGTTTTAACCCTGAAACTGACCGCGCGATGTTATGCGGTAGCCCAGCCTTCCTTGATGACGTTGCTGCGCTTCTTGACCAACATGGTCTGAAAGAATCTCCACGTATGGGTGTTCTAGGCGATTATGTAATTGAACGTGCGTTCGTTGAAAAATAAGATTCCTTGAATCTAAAAAACCGGGCAAAATTGCCCGGTTTTTTATTTAGTATTAATTTTTATCATGCAGGTGTACGACGTTCTTGTAATGCCTGCTTCACCACCTGATATCCTGCAGTTAATCCCAGACTGGCCATAATCACCGCCACAATCATATCGGGCCATAAACTACCGGTTCCAAATACACCAATGGCCGCAAAAATAACTGCTACGTTGCCAATTGCATCATTTCGGCTACACAGCCACACAGACTTCATGTTTGAGTCTCCGTCACGGAAAGCATAAAGAATCACAGCCGTGATCACATTGGCCAGTAAAGCGATTGCGCCGATGATACCCATCGTGATGGCTTCAGGAGGAATACCGAGCAGATAGGCATAGATGACTTTAGCCATCACCACCAGACCAAAGGCTGCCATAGTCAGACCTTTAATTAAGGCTACAGTGGCTCGCCAGTACAGGCTTGCGCCTAATACAGCCAGTGAAATCCCATAATTCACTGCATCCCCAAAGAAATCTAGCGAGTCGGCCCATAAAGCTGAAGAATGAGCATAGGCTCCACCGATCAGCTCTACCAGAAACATACTGAGGTTAATCCATAAGGCAATCCATAAAGCCATTCTAAACTTGCTGTTTGGCTTGATGGGTGCCGGTTCATGACTACAGTTACAGGCCATATTCTTCTCCGATGTATTTTTATACGAAATACGATACAGTGATTAGAAACTATGGAGTAACTCCAAGGTCAAGCCTGAGGTATATATGTCTTTGTATCTGATTTCAGAAATCGCCAAAAAGTCACATTTAACTACTGATACGGTGCGTTTTTATGAGAAAAAAGGATTCATCACGCCGAATTTTCGAGCAAATAATCAATATCGTTATTTTGATGATGAAGCGCTTAAAAGACTGATTTTTATCAAGCGTTGTCGTGATCTGGATATGTCCTTAAAGGAAATCGAGACCTTAATCGAACTAGAACAAAATCCCGAGCAGAACTGTACAGCAGTCAACAATATTATTGACCAGCATCTACAGGATATCACCAGTAAAATGAAAGAATTAGCAGCTTTTAAAACTCAGCTTACCGAGCTAAGAAATAGCTGTAATACACCGACTACGGTTGACCATTGTCAAATCCTGAAAACCCTGGAACGGTCTGAAATCGAAGATCAATAGTCTGTATATTTATTTCAGTTTTACTTATTTGATAATGTTGAAAATATCAACAAAAACCATGATTTCCGAGTGATTTACTTGGTTGAATCTTGTTTTTAGATGAATAAAATAAAAGCCGTACTTTTTATATGTCTTTCGATTTCGTCATGAGTATAATCCCTGTTACTGAACTTCTCTCACCTGCTGGCTCATTGAAAAATATGCGCTATGCTTTTGCCTATGGTGCAGATGCAGTCTATGCCGGTCAGCCGCGTTATAGCTTGCGGGTTCGGAATAATGAATTTGATCATGACAATCTCGCGATGGGCATCAAAGCAGCACATGATCTTGGCAAAAAATTCTATGTGGTGGTGAATATCCAGCCACATAACTCCAAGTTGAAAAACTTTATCCGTGACCTTGAACCTGTGGTCGCGATGCAACCGGATGCACTGATCATGTCCGATCCGGGCCTGATCATGCTGGTGCGTGAACATTTCCCGCATATGGATATTCACCTGTCTGTACAGGCCAATGCCGTGAACTGGGCAACGGTAAAGTTCTGGAAAAATATGGGGCTTACTCGTGTGATTCTGTCACGTGAACTATCCATTGAAGAAATTGCAGAAATCAAACAGCAAGTACCAGATATGGAGATTGAAGTCTTCGTGCATGGCGCACTGTGCATGGCTTATTCAGGCCGTTGCATGTTGTCTGGCTACATGAATAAACGTGATGCCAACCAAGGTGCCTGCACCAATGCTTGCCGCTGGGAATACAAAGTTCTGGATGCCAAAGAAGATGTGACCGGTGATGTAATACCGGTGAAAAATCTGGATTCAGGCTGCTGCTCCCAAGATATGGATGAAGCTCATAAAGTAGCTCAACATCAGTTTGACGAGCCGGTCCTACTTCAGCGTAACGATGAAGATATGTTTGCTGCCGAAGAAGATGAACATGGCACTTACTTCATGAACTCAAAAGATTTGCGTGCAGTCCAGCATGTAGAACGATTAACCAAAGTCGGTGTGCATTCGCTAAAAATCGAAGGTCGGACTAAATCCTATTTCTACTGTGCACGTACTGCACAGATTTATCGCAAAGCTATTGATGATGCTTTAGCTGGCAAGCCATTTGATCCATCACTGATGACCCAACTGGAAGGTCTGGCAAATCGGGGTTATACCGAAGGCTTCCTGCGCCGCCATGTTCATAGTGAATATCAAAACTATGAACATGGTTCTTCCAGTTTTGATCATCAAATTTTCTGTGGTGAAGTACTAGAGCGAAATGGAGATTACATCAAGATCGATGTGAAAAACCGTTTTGTAGTGGGTGACTCACTGGAGCTGATGACGCCTAAAGGCAACATTAGCTTCACCTTGACGGAGATCAAAGACCTTAAAGGCAATCTGATTGAAGATGCCAAAGGTTCGGGGCATATCGTCGAAATTCCGATTCCGGCAGATATTGATATGCAATATGCCCTGCTGATTCGCAACCTGCCGACATCGACTGCAGATATTTCCGCATCCTCACTGGCTTATCAGGCAGGCTAAGCATGGCACTCTTGATCACCGATAAATGCATCAACTGCGACATGTGTCTGCCGGAGTGTCCGAATGATGCCATTTATGAAGGCGACAAAATCTATGAAATCGATGTCAATCGCTGTACGGAATGCGTCGGTTTCTATGATTATCAAACCTGTGTATCCGTGTGTCCAATTGAGTGCATTATGCCCCATCCGGAGCATGTGGAGACCAAAGAACAATTGATGGAGAAATTTAAGGGACTGAATCTATTCAACTCTTAATGAAATCTTAAAGATGGCATATTTTATGCTGATCTAAAGAACCACCTTGGGGAAGGCATAATAATAAATTAAAACAAAAACAGTGCAGAGGAAAGGAACAGTCAGAAGCAATTGGGGATGCTTCTGACTGATCTAAAACGAAGGAAAGCAAGTATAAAAAAAGGAACTCTGGTGTTAGCGTCCGGAGTTCCTGTAAAAAGGGAATAAGAAATAGAGTCGATTGATGTTCTAGCACCTGGGTTTTGGGGAACTCAGGTGCTTTCTTTTATTACTGACCCGAACGGATGATGTAGTCAAATGCAGACAGTGATGCTTTCGCGCCTTCACCTGTAGCAATGATGATCTGCTTGTAAGGTACTGTGGTGCAGTCACCCGCAGCAAATACACCTTTTACATTGGTTTCATTGCGCTCG
>NZ_DFRO01000033.1:0-18599 GCF_002381195.1 Acinetobacter sp. UBA3461
TGTAGATCCTGACTGTTAAAATTTAATAGCCTATAATTTTATATTTATAGGCTTTTTTAATAATTTTCATAGAAAATTTCTTTCTCTCAATATTCAAATAATAAATACCAGTTTCACCTTGATTTCCTTGCCAATAAGCCCTACATCTAGATTTAACATAGGAAATAAATCGGCAGACCGACATGACTTTAGAAAAGGCGACTTTGCCTGTTCCACAATTTGATCAGATTACGCTAGCAGAACTGAAACAAAAGATTGAAAGCTGTATTGCTGAAGGTCAAAAATTCCTGAATGAACTTACCGAAACACCGGATTCAGCTCAGGAACAGCTTGCCATTTTGGAACATGTCGACACACTTGAAAATAATATGAGTGAGGCTTGGGGCATTCTCTCGCATCTCAATGCCGTGAAAAACAATGCGGAAACGCGTGAAGTTTATCAAGCTTTATTACCGGGCTTAAGTGAATACTATACCCAACTCGGCCAACATACGGCCCTGTATCAAACTTATCAGCATGTGCATGATGCGCCGGTATTTACTGACCTGCCTACAGCACAGCAAAGCGCGATTAAATTAGCACTGCGCGACTTCAAACTTTCGGGCGTAGCGCTAGAAGGTGAAGCGAAAAAACGTTATGCAGAAATTTCCGCACGTTTATCTCAGCTATCTTCAGATTTTTCCAATCATGTATTGGATGCGACTCAAGCCTACTTCAGACCATTAAATGAGGATGAACTGGCAGGCTTATCAGCAAACAATATTGGACTGCTCAAACAGTATGGCCAACAGCATAAATTGGATCAGCCCGTAGCCACCCTGGATTTCCCATCCTATTTAGCCATTATGACCCATTCAGAAAACCGCAGTCTGCGTGAGGAAATCTATAAGGCCTATACCACACGTGCATCAGATCAGTCCGACAAGTCTGAATTTGACAATACAGCTGTGATGGAAGAAATCCTGAATCTGCGTCAGGAAATGGCTGTGCTCCTCGGCTTTAACAACTATGCTGAATATTCACTGGCCAGTAAAATGGCACCAAGTGTTGACGCCGTAGATGAGTTTTTACGTGATCTGGCTGAGCATGCGCGTGCGCCTGCTGAAAAAGAGATTGCCGAGCTGAAAGCAATTGCAGCAGAAGATGGTATTACCGAGCTGCAACCTTGGGACAGCAGTTATTATTCTGAAAAGCTGAAAATGCAGCAGTTCAACCTGTCACAGGAAGCACTGAAACCTTATTTTCCGACCCCAAAAGTAATTCAAGGTCTATTCAGCATTGTGAACCGTCTGTATGGCATTCAGGTCATCGAACGTGAAGCTCCGCTTTGGCATCCGGATGCACATTATTTTGAACTAGAAGATCAGGGTGAAGTCATCGGTGGTTTCTACTTTGACCTGTATGCCCGTCAAGGTAAACGTGGTGGTGCCTGGATGAGTGGTTTCCGCTCTCGCATGCGTACCCATGACGGCGTACAAAAGCCCATCTGTTATATGGTCGGCAACTTTACCCCACCGGTCGGCGACAAACCTGCCCTGCTAAGCCATGATGAAGTGATTACCCTGTTCCATGAATTTGGTCATGGTCTGCATCATATGCTGACTGAAGTAGACAATATCTCTGTTGCTGGTACACATGGTGTGGCTTGGGATGCAGTTGAGTTACCAAGTCAGTTCATGGAATTCTGGGCTTGGGATCAGGACAGTCTAAATCTGCTCAGCGAGCATATAGAGACTAAGGAAGTCCTACCAGCAGATCTGCTGAAAGCCCTGCTAGATGCCCGTTTCTTCCAGTCAGGCATGCAAACCTTACGTCAACTCGAGTTTGCCCTGTTCGATCTGACCATTCATCGTGCCAATCCAGCGCTGAATGCTGAACAGGTTCAGGCGACCTTGAATGAGATCCGAGACAAATATGCCGTGTTGCCAACGACACCGTATAACCGTTTCCAGCATAGCTTTAGCCATATCTTTGCAGGTGGCTATGCTGCCGGATATTATTCTTACAAATGGGCAGAAGTATTGGCCAGTGATGCCTTTGACCGTTTTGAAACAGAAGGCATTTTCAATACTGATACGGGTCATGCTTTCCGCAAGAACATTCTAGCAGTTGGTGGAAAAGACACTGCACTAGATGCTTTTGTAAACTTCCGTGGCCGTGAGCCGAAAATTGATGCCCTACTCCGTCATCAAGGTTGGACGAATACGGTAAAAAATGCTTAAACTAGCTGTTTAAATTAATCAACAGGTGAGTATGATGACCATCAAGCGTCGTTTCATTGCAGGTGCTAAATGTCCAAAATGTCAGGCGATGGATCGGATTGTCATGCTGACCTCCGGCGAGAATGAATGGATTGAGTGTATTGAATGTGGCTATGAGGAAAACCGTCCAACCCACGTTGAGCAACCTGAAGTTCCTGCTGTACCTGATGAAGTGGGTGTGATTCAGTTTAAACCGCGTTAAGTATAGAAAAATAAATAAGGTTGAACATATGAGTGTAGAGCAAAGGCATAGTTCTAAACTTTTAGTGGGGATTATTGGGGCTTTAGTTACTGTCGTGATTCTGGTATTTGCTTATCAGTGGTTCAGTGCATCTTCATCTCAGGAAATACCTGAACAGGAAACTGTAACAGTTACTCCTGCTCGAGAGCCTATTAAGACTGAGGCAACGGCTCAAGTAGCTCCAATTGAAACAGAAGCAAATCTTGCCAATCGATTGGTACAGGACGATCTCATTAAAGCTCCAGTACCTGAAAACCCTGCACTGGCCAAAGAGGAAATCTCCCGTCTGGAAGATATCCAGTCACAGCTAGATGAGCAAAAAATCATGCTAGATGCTCAGCATAAGGATGCCGATGAACTGATCAGGCTGAAGGAAGAACAGATCAGGCTGCTGGAAGCCCAACTTGCAGAAAAATCATAATTTTTGATCAAATAGTTCGCTAGAATATTTCACAATCTTCTAGCGATGCTTTTTCTTATGCCCAGCGCACTCTCTTCTGATCTGATTAAAGCCATCCTTCTGCTCACCTGCTCGGCTTTGCTGTTCTCTATGATGGGAGTGTGTATTCGTTATGCTTCACATACGGTTGATAACGCGACTGTCGTATTTTTCCGTAATGCGGTGGGTATGTTGTTATTCCTACCTTTGCTGCTCAGTAAAGGTATTGGTTTCTTTAAAACTGAAAAGTTATGGATGCATGTCTGGCGTTCTGTGGTGGGTTTAATGGCAATGTATGGTTTCTTCTATGCCATTGCCCATCTCAAGCTGTCTAATGCCATGGTGTTTACCTATTCCTCTCCAATTTTCATTCCGTTCATTGCCTGGCTATTTTTAAAAGAAAAGATCACCAAAGCGATGCTGCTTGCCGCTGCTATCGGATTTATTGGTGTCTTGTGTGTAACAAAGCCAGATTCGGGGCTGTTTAATCTCATGTCAGTGATTGGACTCAGTGCCAGCTTTTTAGCGGCTATGGCTTTTGTCACTGTACGTGCGCTGACAGATACTGAACCACCAGAACGAATCGTGTTCTATTTTTGCTTTATTGGCACACTAGTTTCAGTGATTCCGATGTTCTGGCACTGGCGCCCTTATCATCTGACTGAACTGGCTTATCTGATTGCAGCAGGCGTTTTAGCCAATATCAGCCAGATCCTGATGTCCAATGCCTACAAGCTGGCACCTGCCGGACAGATCGGACCAGTAAACTATGTGGCGATCATTTTTGCCGGAATTTGGGGCTATATCTTCTGGAAAGAAATCCCTGATATCATGAGCCTGCTTGGACTGGCTCTGATTTTCTCAGCCATTTTGCTATGTAGTCCTCTATTACAAAACCGCTTTAAACGAAATCATCCATCCTCTTAAAGGCAGCAATAAAAAAAGCACCCGTAGGTGCTTTTTTAATATTTGGTGTTAGTGATACCAGCCGAACAGCTTGAATAGGTAGGGTACATAGGCAATGATCAGCATTGCTGGCAGTAACACAATTACGGGTAGAATCCAGCGCTCATAGCGGTAATAGAAGGACAAATGTCGTACTTCTGCATCGGCTTCCGCCACTTCGGCATCGCCAATCGACTGCCGGGCCAGCAGATGATTCAGTGCGACTGGTGGCGTCACATACCCTAGTTCAAAGCCAATCAGGGTGATCATCCAGAAATGTACCGGATGAATACCATATTGGTACGCTACCGGCGCTACCGTTGCGGAAATCAGAATCACGGCGCCGAACGGATCCATGATCATGCCCACAAAGATCATCAAACCAACAATCATGGTAATGACCAGAATCGTGCTGTTTATATCTGTCGGGAAAGCTTCCATGATTTCCAGACGTTCCAGCAAACCGCCGACGCTGACAGATAAAGCCATCAAAATCACCAATGCACCGATATGCCCTACTGTTTCGCTGCTGGAGATATGCATGGATTTCCAGAAACCGAACTGACGTAAGGATGAACCAGGTGACGATTCAGGCTGTGCCGCTGTACCACCAATCCCATTCAGATTCATATTAAGACTTTCATCCCAATGTCCTACTGGTGGTATTGGTGCAGGCTGATGGCGCAGTTTGTCATACAGTACAATCATTAACAAAATGACTGGCATCATCACTGGTGCAGTGAACTCGTTCAGATTGGTCGACAATGCATATTTGTAGAACATCCAGATCAGTACAAAGATCACGATGTATGGAATCACAGCCAAGAAGGCACGACCTGATTGTGGTGCTGCTACGCCTGCTGGGGCAATACGAAACTTGCTTTCAGCAAAAAACAGTGAAATTACCAGGAACAGGGTCGAACTTAGTAAGAATACATACACACCGTAGTGATACAGCAAGTCTGTCGTTACTTCTTTATTTAATGAGGCTACAACCACAATCAATAGACATGGACGTAATACGACACCCAGAGAGCCTGACATGGCAGTGGCTGCCAAGGCAAACTGACGGCGACCGCCGGCATTCCAGACTTCCTTATAGATAATCGCACCAGCAGCAATCACGAAGATCCCTGATGCGCCGGTATAAGCGGTTGGCAATGCAGCTGCCAACAGGATTAACCAAGTCAGGGTTTCCGGTGCCAGATTCCATGGACGCAGAATATTCAGGAACATGTCCACGACACGGGTCTGTTTCAGCAACATACCGGCCCAGATAAACAGCGCTAGGTTCAGGAAGATACTAGAGAACTCCACCAGCTGACCTAGATAAATCCCTTGCCCCATTGGATAATCCATGAAGAAGGTAAAGTTAATCCCGGTACTGATGGCCATATAGGCATACAGCGGTACGCTCAGGAAAGCCAGACCAAAACTGCCGCCTTCACGGGTAGGCTTCGGCAGCTTAATCACCTGGAACAAGCTGATCAGGGTTAAGGTGCTAAACAGAATCATCCACAGCCAGTAGATGTATTTCATCTCTCCCATGGCCACGCCAGAGTTCAGTACTGACTGATACTGGCTATAGGAGGAGAATGCCAGGAAAGCATTCGCGACAAGCATAGCCAGTGTATAGACCCGGAAATCAATTTTGGTGGCTGGGCTACGCAGGCCAATATGATGAGTTTTTAGGGTCGCACTGATGGCAGCAAATACCACCATAATCACCAGCAGCAACGCACGGTTTTCCACACCAAACTTGAACAGACCAAAGAAACTGGTTTCAAAGCTACGGTAAGCACGAATACTCGGATGAGCATTGATATGATTTATGGCTTGGGTATAGAAAGCATGGGACTCTTCACAAACCTGTTGCGCCTGCATGACTGCTGCACGTACATCCGCCTCGGAACGCACGCCAAAAAAATCGGCATATTCATCGGCAGCATCAGCTTTCATCTGCTGTTGAACACGGCTATCGACATCGATGTTCCGTTCACATTGCGGTCGGGTTGGTTCAGCACGTAGGAATGAATACTGCATCCCCGTAGCTGGGTCGCCATAAAGCCGTTCGCCCATACGTAGCAATTGCCCATGGATCATTTCACCAGTACCAATGACAAGAGTCAGTAACAGTAAGACCAGTACGACAAATGTCGAGATCCATTCTGTCCAGATATAACGCAACAGACCTAGTCCCGATCTGTTTTCAGCATCATTTTGCATGTGTATTCCTATTGTTATTCTCTGGGAATGTCCACCATACCTGGCTTCTCTTTCCCTTTGTCTTGTAAGTCCGATTTACAGACCAATCTGATTATTATGCTTCTGACTCTGCACCAGACTGTGCAAAATGAAAATGACAATTTGCATTTTCTTTTTTGTTATTTATGCCAACTGCATCATTGATCCAGCCAGTAATTACCAATGATATATAGATTAGCTACTACAATCCCCCAGATTACACCCAGCAAATGCGCTTCAACCAGTACCGGACTACCAATCAATTGGGCCGTGCCCTCACTACCGATGGTATTTTCCCAGACCAGCTTGGCAAAAATCAGAAACAATACCAAGGCTGCAAAACTGCGTTCTTTCTTATACAACAGATGCACACAGGCCACGGCGGCATACGCACCATGCAAGACACCCGACAGTCCAGCATAAGCCTCGATATCTGGCAGGAAATAATAAAAGCTAAGACTGATCAGCGGAGGCAAGACCAGTAGAATACTGACGAAGTTCCACACCGAAACACGTGGAAAGATAAAGGGCAAGCAGATAAAGGCCAGCATATTCAGGAAATAGTGTGTCCAGCCAACGTGCACCCAATGTGCCGTCCACAGCCGCCAGGGCTCACTTATCAGGCTAGCTTGCCAAAAGATAAAACTATCTTTAAAAATCTGCAGCCATGCGCAGAAAGCAACAAAGACTGCCAGAAAGACAATCTTGTTACGAAGATAGTGATCATGCATCTGCATCGCTTAGTCCCTTAGCGTATGTCAATTTAGGTCCGCCTTAACGTACGGACCTGACTGGATCAGGAATCCGCATTAAACAGATCATCAAGGTCAGATGCTGTATCCGCTTCATCCCAGAAACGTTGCATGCCATCGTCTCCAGTACGAACACCGGTATGCTCGGTCCAGTAACGGTCTGCAATGCCACCCACCATAATCGAAGCCATACTGTCGATCAGCTTGAATTGTGGATTGACCGGCTTTTCATCAGAACGTGCCTGTGCAAAAGTTTTCAGCGCATCACGTAACTTGGCATCATCACCTGATGCCTGAGCAGCTACGGCATAAAGTGCATGTGATAAACGCACACCTTTCTGTTCACCAATCTGGGTCGACTGTTTCAAGGTCTGATATGGATCCGGCTTGCCATCACCTGCGCCTGGCAACAAGGTCCAGATCACGGCACGTGTAGCATTTGGTGCGCCCCAGAATTTTTCATTGTTCAGACAGGTCATCCCGCGTTCTACCACAGCAGCGATGTCCTTCGGTACCTGCACCGCTCCACCCGAGTTAATATCATTGGTCATGGCTTGTAGGCCACTGAGCATGCCCAGCAGATAGACAGTCTGTTCTGTATCACCCTTCAAGGTTGGGCAACTTTCACCCAGCGCGACATTATATTTTTTCTCGTAACGCTTCTGGAACATCTGATAACCGGTATATTGACGCTGTGCAGCCAATGCCGCCCAACGTTTCTGTTCTACGCGAGCATCCTGCGCCTCAGTAACCTGATTGGCTTTAGATGCACGCATATAGCGTAGTTCGGCATCTAGTGCTTTCTGCTCCGCACAAATACCGGCTGCAGAGTACATCAGTACGGCAACCCGGGTTGGATCCGCCCCCATCTCCTTGGTTGACATGATCGCTGGTGTTAAGGCATTGCCTGAATTACACACCATTTCTGCATCATCCATCGCCAGAATTGGTGGCACTATATGTTTTTCAGTGAAACCCAGCGCCACATTGGCACCCGTTTTAATCACCTGTGAGCAACCTGTTAAAGCCGTTGTTGTTATTACTATGGCCGCCATACCCTGGCATATTTGTTGGACTTTTGACATTTTCCTGTCCTCTATAATTGTGATTATGTCCATGCTGCTAAACATAGCAGATGAACTATATGAATTAAAGAGTATTTACTCTAAATTAGATGAGTCACTTTGCCATTGATTACCGGTTCTGCAATTGACTTGATCGAAAGAAATACTGAATTTTGGGCAAAAAAAAGTAGCATTGCGACGGTTCAGCACATGCTACTTATTAACTGGGAAAGCTTTAACTTATCGTTTTAGCTTGTTAATGTGATTGAGTTGAAATTTGTTCCCTAACTATAGTGCCGAGTCGTCCAATGACCAGTGCCAGAATTACCGCGATTACTGGAAATATCCACGTTGGAAATTCCATATTAATCTCCTCTGTTGACTTCGGTGATTCAAATGTACCTGTTTAAAATAAAAGCAATTAAGAAAATTGTCAGACAATTCAAATATTTTCCGAAGAATTATGTGAATTGTCTGACAAAGGATCAGTATATAAAGATAAGAATTTGAAAAATATATAATTTTAATTTTGATGAAAATACCGATTGTCTGGCAATCAGATCATTTTCGTAAGGACTTTCAATGACTTCCATTGTTGTGTTGGTAACTGGTCACACCAGATCAGCAATGGCGGTACTTTGGCATGCTGAAAATACACCACCAGATAAGCTTGGTGATCAATCACATGACTGATCTGGGCACGCTGTATGCGCTGATCATGATGGGTAATGGTCCATTCCCGACCATCCAGATATTCAAACTGGGCGATCTGCGGACGCTTGCGATAAAACAGATGATAGATGATCAGTCCTGCAACCAGACAGATTCCCCATAGCCATAAGGGCAGTAACTGGTACATCACAAACATCAACACAATAAAAATGAAAAACTGAAACGCAAGTGCAAGCAGGCTGCGTTTCAGCTGATAACAACGATTATCCATGAACGTAGTGTTTAAGCTTATTAATAAACTCGCGTAATTCAGGACGTGGCGGTTCGGATACTTCCATAAACCAGTCCAGCAGGTCCGGGTCTTCTTGCGCTACGAGTTCAGCAAACATTTCTTTTTCAAATGGGTCTGCTGTCAAATAGCAGTTTTTGACATAGGGATCAAAATACACATCCAACTCTTTAAGACCACGACGTGCGCGGTAAATCACTTTACGCTCTTCCAGGCTGATGTCTTCAGTCATCATATTTCCCCAACGTGTTAAAAACATGAGTAGTTTACCTAAGCGCCAAGTAATTTTCGAGGGAATTGGCGGAAAGCATCAGTATTATCTGTATTTTGTACATTTCGCACATTGTCCCCAGATAGACCCTGCCCTTATGTTCATGAGAACAATAACCAGAACAAGGAATCCTGATCATGCAATCTGCTGCGATTCGACCACTGCCGCATCTTTTACCGCGTACTTTGTTTAATGCTGAGCATGATGCTTTCCGCGAGACGGTGCGCAAATTCTATGAAAAGGAAGTAATTCCGCATACCGAACGCTTCGAACAGCAACAACACGTAGATCGCGAGCTGTGGAATAAGGCAGGAAGCCTAGGGCTACTCTGCCCGACTTTACCAGAACAATATGGTGGTTCAGGTGTGGATCGGCTTTACAGTATGATCCTGATTGAAGAACAAGCTTATGCCGGTGACTCAGCAACCGGTTTTTCTCTGCATTCCGATATCGTGGCGAATTATATTCTGAATTTCGGCAATGAAGCCCAGAAACAGCAATGGCTAGCAAAAATGGCCAGTGGCGAAGTGATTACTGCGATTGCGATGACTGAACCCGGCACAGGTTCAGACCTTCAGGCTGTACGCACCAGTGCCGTGTTGGAGGGTGATGAGTATGTGATTAATGGCTCGAAAATATTTATCACCAACGGTTATCTTTGCGATATGGCAATTGTAGTGTGTAAAACAGGCGATAGTGATAAAGGCTCAGCAAATCTGTCATTGATCATGGTGGAAGCTGACCGTGCTGGTTTTAGTAAAGGCAAACCACTGAATAAAATCGGCATGAAAGGCCAGGATACCTGTGAACTATTCTTTGATAACGTGCGTGTTCCTAAAGAAAATTTATTGGGTATGCCCGGTATGGGTTTTATGATGCTGATGAAAGAACTGGCTTGGGAACGCCTGATTGTGGCAATGATCTGTCAGGCAGGCGCTGAAGCTGCTTTCGCGCATACGGTGAAATACACCAAGGAACGTCAGGCTTTTGGCAAACCTATCTCAGCATTTCAGAACACTCGTTTTAAGTTGGCTGAACTACGTACTGAAATCGAAATCTGTCGAGCCTATCTGGATTGCTGTATGCAACAACAATTACAGCAACAGCTAGGCGTAGATGCAGCTGCTGCCGCAAAATACAAAATTTCAGAAATGTTCAGTAAGGTAGTCGATGAATGTCTGCAACTACATGGTGGATATGGCTATATGCTGGAATATCCAATTGCTCGTGCCTACATCGATCATCGTGCGAACCGTATATATGCTGGAACCAATGAAATTATGAAAGAATTGATCTCACGAGCAATTTAATTCAGATATATAAACAGATAAAAAAAGGAGCATTTAATGCTCCTTTTCTATAGGTTCAGATATTAAGATACCAGACGTGGTTTAACTTTTTTGCCGTTAACTTTTCCCTGTTCAACTTTAGATTTAAACTGAAGAATATCATCCTCGAAAGTTGCAGTTTTAAGATCTTTACGGTCAGCTAAATAATTATTGCTGACACGCCAAGGGCCATGCTTACCTTGTTTTGGCATGACGTTTGCGGCACGGGCAATATAACCTGAGGTCAGGCTGCCCATCACCGTATCGTCGAGTAACTCTGTAGCATTACCTTCTGGTAATACCTCATCAAAACCGTTCATGTCCATATAGTTCAGCAGACGGCAGATATATTCGGCTGCGATGTCTACTTTCAGTGTCCAAGATGCATTGATATAGCCAATAATCAGCGCCATATTCGGAATATCACTCACCATCACGCCGCGATACAGCATATGTTTGGAGGTATCAATGGGCTTGCCATCGATGGAAGCCTGCATCCCGCCCAAAATCTGAATATTTAATCCTGTTGCTGATACGATAATATCGGCGTCAAGATGTTTACCGGATTTAAGCTGAATACCGGTTTCCGTAAATTTCTCGATATGGTCAGTCTCTACCGATGCACGACCTTCACGTAAAATTTTGAATAAATCCCCATCCGGTACCACGCACAGACGCTGATCCCAAGGCTCATAGTCCGGGGTAAAGTGTTTCATATCCACCTTACCCTTAAGTTGGAACTTCACCGCATTTAAAAGCAGCTTTTTAAGCAATTTCGGCTGTTTTTGTGCCAGCGCATAAATCCCGCGCTGCATACCAATGTTTCGTGCACGGGTAAGCTTATAAGCCATATCTTCAGACAGATACTTACGCATCTTGTCATAGACCATATCAATGGATGGTACAGAAGCAATATAGGTCGGTGAACGCTGCAACATAGTCACATGGCCTGCTCCACCTTTGACCATCGATGGAACTAACGTAATAGCAGTTGCACCACTACCAATAATTACCACTTTTTTACCGCTATAATCGAAGTTCTCAGGCCAATGTTGCGGATGAATAAAAGTTCCTTTAAATGCATCCTGATTTGGAAATTCTGGTTGAAAACCTTGGTCATAATTATAATAACCAGTACAACCCAAAACAAAATTCGCTACCCAGGTTTCAGTCTTAGCTTGAGCATTTTCGATTTTCACTGACCATTTATGCGTATGCGTATCATAATTGGCATTTAAAACACGGTGCTGATAGTGAATTCTGGATTCAAGTTGGCATTCCTCTACTACTTCAGACAGATAGTTCTTAATTGATGCACCGTCAGCCAACACGCTGGCTTTTTTCCAAGGTTTAAAATTAAAGCCGAAAGTCGACATATCAGAATCTGAACGGATGCCCGGATATTTAAATAAATCCCAAGTACCACCTACGCTTTCCCGACGTTCAATAATTTCAAAAGAACGCTTCGGACAATTTTTAGAGAGATGTGCTGCTAAACCAATTCCCGAGATACCTGCACCCACAATTAAGATATCAACCTGTTTTTCCATATTCTTCTTTTAACCCAAGTTTGTCATTTATTTTATTAAAGCACAAAACTGACAATACTCCATGTCAAGTTTGTGTGTTTGCCCTATTTTTTTTATCTTTTGGGGACATTTTTATAGCTAAACCGATAATCAATTTATAAAAAGATAAATTTTAGGCATTAAAAAAGGCCGGTTTATTCAACCGACCTTTCCGAACAACGTTTGCTGCTCTTCACGAAATTAGTTAACTTCGCGATCTACTAGCTCAACGTAAGCCATCGGTGCAGCATCACCTGCACGGAAGCCCGCTTTAAGAACACGTAGATAACCGCCGTTACGCTCTTTGTAACGAGGGCCAAGAACGGTAAATAATTTACCAACAGTTGCAGCTGAACGAGTACGAGCAAACGCCAAACGACGGTTTGCTACTGTATCGACTTTAGCTAAAGTGATTAAAGGCTCAGCAACACGGCGTAATTCTTTTGCTTTAGGCACAGTTGTTTTGATCAACTCGTGCTCGAACAAAGAGTTAGCCATGTTTTGGAACATCGCTTTACGATGACTGCTTGTACGGCCTAATTTCACACCACTATTACGATGACGCATGGTGATAGTCCTACTTAATTAACGGCTACGATAGGCGAAACGATCGTCCATACGGAGACTAGCTGGTGGCCAGTTCTCTAAACGCATGCCGAGTTGTAAGCCTTTAGAAGCCAGAACATCTTTGATCTCAGTAAGCGATTTTTTACCCAGGTTAGGAGTTTTAAGCAACTCAACCTCAGTACGCTGTACAAGATCACCAATGTAGTAAATGTTTTCTGCTTTCAAACAGTTAGCAGAACGAACAGTTAGCTCTAGATCATCTACTGGACGAAGCAAAATCGGATCAACTTCTTCACGAGGTTCTTGAGCAACAGGAGCTTGATCTTTCTGAAGATCAACAAAGATTGCAATTTGTTGTTGCAAGATTGTTGCCGCTTTGCGGATTGCTTCTTCAGGATCAACTGTACCGTTGGTTTCAAGATCAATGATCAGTTTATCAAGGTCAGTACGTTGTTCTACACGAGCATTTTCAACTGTGTAAGACACACGTTTGATCGGGCTGTAAGAGGCATCTAACTGTAAACGACCCACTGGGCGAGTCTCGCCTTCTGGGAAACGTGAGTCAGAAGTCTCATAGCCACGGCCTTGAGCCACTTTCAGGCGCATCTTAAGATTGCCTGAAGCACTTAATGTGCCGATCAAGTGTTCAGGGTTAACCACTTCAACATTATGAGGTAAACGAAGGTCAGCCGCAGTTACATCGCCTGGACCTTGTTTCTCTAATGTTAAATAAGCTTCATTTTGATCGAACAGCTTAATAGACAATCCTTTTAGGTTCAGCAAGAGCTCGACGATGTCCTGCTGCAAGCCTTCCAAAGTACTGTACTCGTGCTCAACACCTTCAATCTCAACTTCAACCACAGCAGCGCCAGGCAAAGAAGACAGAAGGATGCGACGTAAAGCATTGCCCAGAGTATGACCAAAGCCACGCTCTAAGGGTTCTAGAATAACTTTTGCCGAGGTCCCGCTTGCCGCTTCGACCTTGATCGCTTGCGGAGTTAGAAACTCATTTGCAGTACGCGTCATATTGCTACCTCAAGGATTATTTAGAATACAATTCTACAATCAAGCTTTCGTTGATTTCAGCAGGTAAATCAGAACGATCCGGTGCAGCTTTGAACGTACCTTCTAGTTTAGAATGATCTACTTCCATCCAAGAAGGAATGCCACGTTGAGCAGCTAATTCAATTGCGTTTTTGATACGTAATTGTTGTTTAGCGCCTTCGTGAACTGCAATCACGTCACCAGCTTTAACTTGGATAGACGCGATGTTAACGCGACGGCCATTTAAAGTGATTGAACGGTGAGATACTAACTGACGAGCTTCAGCACGTGTAGAACCAAAACCCATGCGATAAACAACGTTATCAAGACGGCTTTCAAGTAACTTTAACAAGTTCTCGCCAGTTGCGCCTTTAACACGAGCTGCTTCTTTATAGTAGTTACTAAATTGACGCTCTAAAACACCGTACATACGACGTACTTTTTGTTTTTCACGTAATTGTAGTGAGTACTCAGATTGTTTGCTGCCACGCGCACCACCGTGTTGGCCAGGCGCTTTAGCATGTTTTTTAGTCTTAACGTCAAATGGTTTAACGCCAGATTTTAATTGCAGGTCTGTCCCTTCGCGGCGAGAGAGTTTGCATTTTGGACCAATATAACGAGCCATGAATGTTTCTCCTTACACGCGACGTTTTTTAGGTGGACGGCAACCGTTGTGAGGAATTGGAGTCACATCGGTAATGCTATTAATTTTATAACCCACTGCACCTAAAGCACGAACCGCAGATTCACGACCTGGACCAGGGCCTTTAACAAGGACGTCCAAGTTTTTCAAACCGTAATCCAAAGCTGCTTTACCAGCAACTTCAGCAGCTACCTGAGCAGCGAACGGAGTTGATTTACGTGATCCACGGAAGCCTTGCCCACCTGAAGTGGCCCAAGCCAGTGCATTACCTTGACGATCGGTAATAGTCACAATGGTGTTATTAAAAGAAGCGTGAATGTGTGCAACACCTTCAGAGACGGTACGAGTGACCTTCTTGCGTGTGCGAGTATCTTTAGCCATCTTTTAGCTTCCAGAAATCTTATTTCTTAATTGGTTTGCGCGGACCTTTACGGGTACGTGCGTTAGTTTTGGTGCGTTGACCGCGGACAGGCAAGCTGCGACGATGACGAAGACCGCGGTAGCAGCCTAAATCCATTAAACGTTTGATGTTCATGGAAATTTCGCGACGTAAATCACCTTCGGTCGGAACCTTGGCAACTTCTGCACGAATCGCATCAAGCTGAGCGTCATCTAATTCACGGATCTTAGTCGTTGGAGCAATACCTGCAGCAGCTAAGATAGCTTTTGAAGTATGGCGACCAATACCAAAGATATACGTTAGAGAGATAACAGCATGCTTGTTATCCGGAATGTTTACACCGGCAATACGAGCCATTCAATTTTCTCCAAAAAGGCAGTAGAGATAATCAACCGCCCCACAAAAATCTTGAGGGGCGGATAATAACCTAATTCGCCTACTGAAATCAACAGGTCTTGATCAGATTAACCTTGACGCTGCTTATGACGAGGTTCTGCGCTACAAATTACGCGGATAACCCCATTACGACGGATAACTTTACAGCTACCACAAATTTTCTTTACAGAAGCTTGTACTTTCATGATGAAACCTCTAAGTGCGCTATCCCTTAGGATGAGCAGTCGTTTTTCTCATTAATGTTTGATTGTCATACTGGTGCGAAGTGAGATGTGCTTGTAGCTGAGCCATAAAGTCCATCACCACCACTACCACGATTAGCAACGATGTTCCGCCCAAGCTGAATGGAATACCAAACGAGCTCTGCAAGATCATCGGCATTAAACAGATGACAGTGATGTAAATCGCGCCAATGAAGGTCAAACGATTGAGAATATGATCTAAGTAACGAGCAGTTTGCTCACCTGGACGAATACCAGGCACGTAAGCTCCGCTGCGTTTCAAGTTTTCTGACACTTCTTTCGGGCTAAATACTAGCGCAGTATAGAAGTAACAGAAAAAGATAATTAACGCACCAAAGAGCACCAAATACAACGGCTGACCAGGCGACAACACCAATGCCAAATCTTGCAGACTACGCTTGATAATTCCTGCATCAGGATCTGCACTGCCAACCCACTGACCTAAGCTCGCTGGGAACAAAAGCAATGAACTTGCAAAAATTGCAGGAATCACACCGGCCATATTAATTTTTAATGGCAAATGTGTCTGCTGTGCAGTAAATACGCGACGACCCTGCTGCTTCTGAGCATAGTTGACCGGAATACGACGTTGCGCCTTCTCGATAAACACAATTGCTGCAAGCACGGCGATGGATAACAATGCAAATATCGCCAGACCAATAAGACTAGACTGACCATTATCGACAGAAGTCAGGGACTGCATAACCAAAGTTGGCAGACCTGCAACAATACCTGCAAAGATGATCATGGAAATACCATTCCCCACCCCACGCTCGGTAATCTGTTCACCCAACCACATCAGGAACATGGTCCCCGCAACCAATGAGGTTACCGCAGGAACATAAAAAGCCAGACCAGACGTCAGGGTAATTCCCTGGCTGATCAAGCCCGCGCACATACCGACCGCTTGCACAAATGCAAGGAACAGTGTGCCCTGTCGTGTGTATTGATTTATTTTACGTTTGCCTTGCTCGCCTTCTTTCTTTAAAGCTTCCAGCGAAGGAACGACTGTTGACATCAGCTGCACGATAATCGATGCAGAGATGTATGGCATAATCCCAAGAGCAAGAATAGACATTCGCTCCAATGCACCACCAGAGAACATGTTAAACAAACCAAGGATCGTACCTTGGTTTGCATTAAACAAATTCTCCAGCGCAGCATTGTTAATGCCCGGTACTGGAATATGTGCTCCCAGTCGAAACACCAACAACGCACCAATGAGAAACATCATTCGACGAATAATTTCACGGTATTTCACATGAAATGGTTGGCCTTTCATCATGTTGACATGACCTGAAGAACTAGGAGACATAGACACTGGAGATTACTCCTCGACTTTACCGCCAGCAGCTTCAACAGCAGCTTTAGCGCCTTTAGTCAACACAACACCTTGTACAGTGAATGCGCGAGTAATTTCACCAGAAAGTACGATACGTGCACGAGTCATGTCTTTACGTACAACGTTCGCAGCTTTTAAAGTTTCTAGAGACACGATGTCACCTTCAACTTTAGCAAGCTCAGATAAACGTACTTCAGCAGTTTTCAAAGCCTGTTGGCTAGTGAAACCGAATTTAGGCAAACGACGATAAAGTGCTGTTTGACCGCCTTCGAAACCTGGACGAGTACCACCGCTCTTACGTGAGTTTTGACCTTTGACACCACGGCCACCGGTCTTACCAACGCCAGAACCGATACCACGGCCTAGACGTAGGTTGTCACGCTTAGCACCTTCTGCAGGTGCAATAGTATTTAAACGCAGAGTCATGGCTTATTCCTCTACACTAACCATATAGTAGACTTGGTTGATCATACCACGGTTAGATGGAGTGTCTAACACTTCAACAGTATGACCAATACGACGCAGACCTAAACCTTTAAGGCTCAGCTTGTGATTTTTCAAGCGATGCGATGCAGATTTAGTCTGGGTAACTTTAATCGTTTTCATGATTATTACCCTTGAATTTGTTCTACTGAAAGACCACGTTTCGCAGCAACTTTCTCAGGAGAAGTCATGTCACGCAGACCTTTAAAAGTCGCGTTAACTACGTTAGCAGCGTTAGTAGAACCGTAACATTTAGCAAGTACGTTGTGTACACCAGCAGCTTCAAGAACGGCACGCATAGCGCCACCAGCGATTACGCCAGTACCTTCAGAAGCAGGCTGCATGTAAACACGGCTTGCACCGTGACGAGCATTCACAGGGTGTTGTAAAGTCGTACCAGCAAGATCTACAGTGATCATGTTGCGACGAGCAGCTTCAAGTGCTTTAGAAATAGCAGCTGGAACTTCACGTGCTTTACCACGACCAAAACCTACGCGACCATTACCATCACCTACCACAGTCAATGCTGTGAAAGAGAAGATACGACCACCCTTAACAACTTTGGCTACACGATCAACGGCAACCAGCTTTTCAACAAGACCTTCGTTTTGTTCAACTTTAGCCATGATTAGAACTCCAAGCCGTTTTCACGAGCAGCATCAGCCAAGGCTTTGATACGACCATGATATTTGAAACCAGAACGGTCAAATGCAACTTTAGTTACACCAGCTGCCTTAGCGCGTTCTGCGATTAAAGCACCTACTTTTTGAGCTGCTTCAACATTACCAGTTGTACCAGCACGTAGAGTAGCGTCTAGCGTAGAAGCTTGCGCTAATACTTTGCCACCATCTGCTGAGATAACTTGAGCATAGATGTGACGCGGAGTGCGGTTTACACACAAACGAGTCGCACCCAATGCACGGATGTGCAAGCGTGTGCTTTTCGCACGACGCAAACGGGATTGTTTCTTTTCGTTCATAAGAACCTCGCGCCTTATTTCTTCTTAGCTTCTTTACGAAGTACAACTTCGTCAGAATAACGAACACCTTTACCTTTATACGGCTCTGGTGGACGGTAACCACGGATTTCCGCAGCAACTTGACCTAATTTTGCTTTATCAGCAGATTTTAGGATAATTTCAGTCGCTGTAGGAGTTTCTGCAGTTACACCTTCAGGAAGGTTGTAGTCAATCGGGTGAGAGAAACCAAGGTTAAGGTTAACAATGTTACCTTTAACCGCAGCTTTATAACCAACACCGATAAGTTGTAACTTACGTTCGAAACCTTCGCTAACACCTTTAACAAGGTTGTTAAGCACAGCGCGAGCAGTACCAGCCTGCATCCAAGCGTCTTTCGACTCAGCTTTAGGAGCAATAACTAGAGTACCGTCTTCCTGTTTTAGCTCGACC
>NZ_DFRO01000035.1:0-3711 GCF_002381195.1 Acinetobacter sp. UBA3461
ATCACTATTTGCAACAGTGCCGTTTAAATTCATGATCACCAAAATTTTCTAGGATAAGAGCATTCATCATCTTATTCATAGTTATTCCTTATTCTTAACTGGGGGATGATATGCACAGTACCAAAATAAATTAATCCAATAAATGATATTTATAGGATTTAATAATTCCTAAATAATGAATAATAAATATCATCCGCTCACTAAAAATATTCTAGTACAGTCTGTAAAGGCAGTTTAATCTAAACTGTCGGTAGTATTTTCAAGGCTTGAAACGTTCAAAATATCTACAAAGTGGCTAAAATTTGAAACATAATTCTAAAAGGTCACAGCATCACAAAGAACATGAGCCAAAATAAAAAAATGGGAGCTGAAAGTCCCATTCTTTGTGACTTTAGCATCAGCTCTACGATGTTAATTTAAAAAAAAACTAAAAACAGGGATAGAAAATTTTCGCTAAAGGTCTTTTTGATTTTCGATTTATAAAAAATATTGCTTTTTTTATACTATGGGGTACTATAGTATTAATGCTAGCAAGTAAGGAGGTCTGATGCCTAATCAGGTTGAAGACAAAAAAAAGATTCTTCTACGCGTCAGAAAGATCAAAGGTCAGACGCAAGCGATTGAAAAAGCGTTAGAAGACAATGTGGAATGTGGTGCAATTCTGCAACAAATATGCTCTGTGCGTGGTGCTATTAATGGTTTAATGAATGAAATGTTGGAGGTTCATTTAAAGGACACTTTAGTATCAGGTGAAACTACAGAACAACAACGAAAAGAAGAATTGGCTGAAATCGCCAAGATTCTAAAATCATATTTAAAATAGATCTGTATAAGGAATTATTCCATGAAGTCACGTGCTGCTGTTGCGTTTGGTCCTGGTCAACCTCTTCAAATTGTTGAAGTTGATGTTGCACCACCGAAGAAAGGTGAAGTATTAATCAAGATCTCCCATACCGGTGTGTGTCATACAGACGCATTTACTTTATCTGGCGATGATCCTGAAGGTGTTTTTCCTGCTATTCTCGGGCATGAAGGTGCTGGTGTTGTAGTTGAGGTTGGTGAAGGCGTGACTAGCGTCAAACCAGGTGATCACGTAATTCCACTTTACACTGCTGAATGTGGCGAGTGCGTATTCTGTAAATCTGGAAAATCGAACTTGTGTATTTCCGTTCGCGAAACTCAAGGTAGAGGTGTAATGCCAGATGGTACCACTCGTTTTTCCTACAATGGTCAACCGATTTATCACTATATGGGCTGCTCAACGTTCAGTGAATACACTGTAGTGGCAGAAGTATCATTGGCTAAAATCAATCCTGAAGCCAATCACGAACATGTCTGCTTACTGGGTTGTGGTGTCACAACGGGTATCGGTGCAGTACACAACACGGCTAAAGTACAAGAAGGTGATAGTGTTGCGGTCTTTGGTTTAGGTGGTATTGGTCTGGCAGTCGTACAAGCCGCACGTCAAGCTAAAGCAGGGCGTATTATTGTAGTTGACATGAATCCAGATAAATTTGCGCTGGCAAAAGAGTTTGGTGCAACGGACTTCTTGAACCCTAAAGACTACGACAAACCAATCCAGCAAGTCATTGTCGAAATGACTGGCTGGGGTGTAGATCATTCATTTGAATGTATTGGTAACGTGAATGTAATGCGTGCAGCCCTTGAAAGTGCACACCGTGGCTGGGGACAATCCGTAATTATTGGTGTAGCTGGCGCAGGTCAGGAAATCTCTACCCGTCCATTCCAGCTTGTTACTGGTCGTAAATGGCTAGGTTCTGCCTTTGGTGGCGTAAAAGGTCGTACGCAACTTCCAGGAATGGTTGAAGATGCCATGAACGGTAAAATTCAATTAGAACCATTTGTGACACATACGATGGGCTTGGATCAGATCAATGAAGCCTTTGATCTAATGCATGAAGGTAAGTCAATTCGTACTGTAATTCATTACGAATAATTCCGTCAGACCTTATACTTTTCCATGCATGTGCATCATGAATGACATGCATGGAATTCTCCAAAACGGCACATCATCTGTAAAACAGATCTATCTGTGTAGGCATCGTGTATAGGTTCAATCAACCTGCCTACATTTTAAATCTTTATCACTATTCTCTGTGGAGAATGTCGGACTCTTTGTTTACTCGATTTCTCATGAAGTCTTGCTCAACATAGGTAATTGATTATGGAAATAATTGAGAAACATGCTTCTTTTGGTGGATCGCAAGAAGTGTATCGCCATCAGTCAATAGCATTAAACTGTTCAATGAAATTCTCAATATATCTGCCACCTCATGACAAAGATGAGCGGTTGCCAGTTTTATATTGGTTATCAGGACTGACTTGCAACGAACAGAACTTTATTACTAAAGCCGGAGCACAAAAGTATGCGGCTGAACATAAAGTCATTATTGTTGCACCAGATACCAGCCCACGTGGAGAAGATGTACCAGATCATGCAGATTATGATTTAGGCCAAGGTGCAGGATTCTATGTGAATGCAACACAAGCACCTTGGTCACAGCATTTCAAAATGTATGATTATATTGTGGAAGAGCTCAGAAATCTGATTGACCTAAATTTTCCGACCAATCAAGTCCAAAGTATTATGGGTCATAGCATGGGTGGTCATGGTGCATTAGTAATTGGGTTAAAAAATCCTGAGCTGTATAAAAGTATTTCTGCTTTTGCACCGATTGTTGCACCTAGCCAAGTACCTTGGGGGAAAAAGGCTTTCACACATTACCTAGGTGAAACCGAAACTTTATGGAAAAGCTATGATGCGATTGAATTAATCAAAAACGCTGAAGTTCATATACCTATTTTAGTCGATCAGGGAACAGCTGATGATTTTCTTGAAGAACAGTTAAGGCCTAAGCTTCTTAGTGATATGTGTTTGGAACAAGAATATCCTCTTACACTTAACCTAAGAGAAGGGTATGACCATAGCTATTACTTCATTGCGAGCTTTATAGAGAAACATATAGAGTTTCACAGCAAACTCCTAGCTAAATAACTTTGATAGATATGAGGATGTACATGTTGTTCTTGAATGCTTCTTGAGCAATATAATTTTCAGATGAAGAGGTCAGCTTATAAATCTAAGGTAGAGTCAATTGATCCTTATATAACTAAGATTGAATTTAACCATCTCATATCTTAATTTTTTGATTCAAATGTTAATGATATTAACTTGAATAAATTCATAGCATTATGTCGGAATAAAAAAACAGATTTTGGCTCAGCTATGGGATTTTTTTTTAACTTTTATACAACAAAACTTTCTGACATGCATACATTAGCAATGTCAGAATCAGTTTTAATTCTAGTCAATTGTGGAGTTTTAGTCATGCTTAAAACAGCTTTATATGTCCGCCTTGAAGCTAAACCGGGTAAAGAAGACGAAGTGGAAGCTTTCCTTAAAGCCGGTTTACATATTGTAATGGAAGAACCTGCGACAGTTGCGTGGTTTGGCCTACGTCTTGGACCTACAACATTTGGTATATTTGATGCATTTCCTGATGAGGCGGGTCGCCAAGCACATCTATCTGGCAAGGTTGCAGCTGCTTTGATGGCTCAGGCCGATGAGCTATTTTCAGAGCCACCGTCTATTGAAAAAGTAGATGTTTTGGCGAGTAAACTACCAGCTTAAACCGACGCTTAAATGTATGAGTGTGCTGCCTGAAATTTGGCACTGTTGCAAATAGTGAT
>NZ_DFRO01000023.1:0-58622 GCF_002381195.1 Acinetobacter sp. UBA3461
ATGATTTATGAAAGAGGTCTATTATATTGATGTAATTTTTCTTGAGCTTTTTAAAGGTTGTGTTCATACAGTTTAATACCGTAAGTAATAGTGCCAATAATTAAAGTGTCCAACTTGCTGCAACAAAGGTTGCAGTCGGTTTGTTAATATAATGATTGATGTTTTTATCCTGAACGTATAATTGTTAGTTTTTTTATTTGAATGCAGATTGCATTTAATAAATCAATGGATTACCTCCTAAAAAGAAACCGCTGACTGGCAGCGGTTTTTTGAAAAAATTTATGAAAGGGAAATTTTATAAGCCCTGCTTAGCCTGCATTAACAAATCGAAGTTATATAGGCGTTTGTCAGTATCATAGATGTCACAAGTAAAAATAAACTCATCTACATCATATTTGGCTAAAAGTGCTTCCAGTCCGGCCTTGACTGTTTCCTTGGAACCGACCTGAGCCATGGCAAAGAAATTATCAACGGACATTTTTTCAGGTGGTGACCAGAGTCCTTCCATTGAATCAATAGGTGCTTTCAGTTTCAGGCTTTGACCACGAATCAGGGAAAGTACACGCTGGTAGGCGCTGGTTGCCAGATATTGAGCTTCTTCATCCGTATCTGCGACACAGGTCGGTACGCCCATAGAAACATAAGGACGATCCAGGTATTCAGACGGTTCAAAGTTTTCACGATATAACTGAATAGCCTGGCCCAGCATACGTGGGGCAAAATGCGAAGCAAAGGAATACGGCAGGCCAAGTTTCGCTGCCAACTGAGCACTAAACAGGCTAGAACCAAGCAGCCAAACCGGAACATGAGTACTTTGACCCGGAGTAGCTACAATACGTTGGCCCGGAATCGGATCTTTAAAGTACTGCAAAATCTCTAGTACATCTTGAGGGAACTGGTCTTCAGTTTCCTGACGACCGCGACGCAAAGCACGCATAGTCATCTGATCGGTGCCGGGTGCACGGCCCAGACCAAGTTCAACACGCTCAGGATATAAAGTCGCTAAAGTACCAAACTGCTCAGCTACGACTAAAGGTGCATGATTCGGCAACATGATGCCACCTGAGCCTAAAGTTAAGGTTTTGGTATTTGCCAGTAAATAGCCAAGCAGGACAGCGGTTGCTGAACTGGCAATACCATCCATATTATGATGCTCGGCTAACCACATGCGGCGGTAACCCAGCTTTTCTGCGGTTTGTGCCAGTTCCAGAGCATGTTGCAGGGAGAATTGAATGGTTTTATCGTCACGAACAGGAACCAGTTCAAGAATGGAGAACTGAGTATCGTTAAGCGTACGCATAATATTACTCTTTATTTGACATGACTAAGAGCATACGATGTTCAACCGAATTTGTATATCGAAAAAAAACGATATAAGTGTAAACGAAATGTATAGGCAAAAAAATAAGCATCCGAAGATGCTTAAAAGAGGGAAGGTTGTAAAAGAGATTAAGCTTTGTATTGAACGATTAACGACGGCCACGGTTGTTATAGCGGTAGTCGTTATAACGGTAATTACGTGAGGAATTATAACGGCGGTCATAGCGGTCATCATAACGACGGTCTTCACTTACTTTCTTGCCAAGTGCAGAACCACCCGCAGAACCCAATGCTGCACCAATCAGGCCACCATTGTTACCACCCATATTTTTACCTACGGCATAACCTGCACCGCCACCCAGTGCGCCACCGATAATGGCACCGTTGCGGTCACGTTTATTCGCTGAAATGGCTGCACCTGCACCACCACCGATTGCAGAACCGATTGTTGCACCAGTTGTGCCACCAACTCTATTACCTACTGCAGCACCAACTACCCCACCAAGTGCAGAAGCAAGAGCAGTATTCGTTGTATTACCCGCATTCGCTGCTGTCATACCCATGCCCATAGCTGAGGTAGCAACAACCGCGATTATTAGAGATTTGTAGTTCATGAGTACACCTTTTATATATATAGCTGTATTTGTCTATGAGTTAAATTTAATCTAGCAAGAGCGAAATAGCATGGAGAGTCTGTAGACGAAATGTATTTTTTCTTTCCTTAATTTATTCATAATTACTAAACAATATTTTTCAAGTATTACAATTGGTTAGACTCATTTGGAAGCAATTAAAAAAGCACCCGAAGGTGCTTTTTATGTCGAATGTAAGATGCGATTGAGACACTATAAGCGCTGAATTAACGGTAACGTTTTTTCCAATGTTTCGCACGTTTTTCAGCTCGACGGTCTGCTGTTTTGTCTTTGGCAATTTTATTACCTAAAGCTGCACCACCTGCTGCCCCTAACGCAGAACCAATGTAACCACCGTTGGAGCCACCCATGCTTTTACCTACGGTATAACCAGCACCGCCACCTAAAGCACCACCAATGGCAGACTCAGTACGGTTTTTCTTGTTACTTGCTACAGCTGCACCACCAGCACCGCCAAGAGCTGCACCAATTGTTGCACCTGTGTTGCCCCCCATGTTTTTACCCAAAGCTGTACCAGCCACACTACCTAATGCACTTGCAGCAGCAACACGAGCAGTGCTGTCGGCATGAGCATTAACGGTCATCATTGACCCTGCGGCTAAAGCGGTACTTAATAAAACTGCGCTCAGTTTCATGCTGGAACTCCATATCCGTGATCGGATTATATTGTGTATCGATGGCGGAAAATGTAACAAAAAATCGTCATTACATTGTGAAGAAAGATCTCCATATTTAGATGCTTTATTTGCGAGTTTGTAAAATAAGTAAAGAATGCGGATTAAATTGATTAAAAAAGAGGCGTTAGGTTGATTTTAATCGTATGGAAGTTAATTATCTGGATGCTTTAGCCGCAGAAAGCTTGTACTGAATAAAGATGTTCTTTATGCCTGAGAATCGTTAAACTAGGCACAATTTTTGATTTCGCTGTGCTAAGACCTTTATTTAGCTATAGCCTTAGTTTGAGATACTTTAAAAAATGAAAGAATCGTTACGTTTACGATTAGACCAGCTCTCCGACCGTCACGAAGAACTCACTGCCTTATTAGCAGATGCGGAAGTCATTTCAGATAATAAACGCTTTCGCCAGCTTTCCCGCGAGCACAATGATCTGACCGAAATTACTGAAGTATGGACCAAATATAAACAGGCTGAAGAAGATATCGAGACTGCTCAAGCCATGCTGAGCGATCCTGACTTTAAAGAAATGGCTCAGGAAGAGATCAAGGAAAATAAAGCCCTGATCGAACAGCTGGAAGCAGATCTGAACATTTTGATGATTCCGAAAGATCCGAATGATGCGAACTCGGCTTATTTGGAAATCCGTGCAGGAACCGGTGGTGACGAAGCAGCGATCTTCTCGGGTGACTTGTTCCGTATGTATAGTAAATATGCAGAGAGTCAGGGCTGGCGTATCGAAATCCTGTCCGAAAATGAAGGTGAACACGGCGGTTATAAAGAAGTGATCTGCCTGGTCAATGGTGAAGGTGTCTATGGTCGTCTGAAATTCGAAAGTGGCGCACACCGTGTACAACGTGTCCCAGCAACAGAATCCCAAGGCCGTGTACATACTTCAGCATGTACAGTCGCGATTCTTCCTGAGGTTGATGTGGATACTTCAGTTGACATTAACCCATCGGATTTGCGTATTGATACCTATCGTGCATCAGGTGCCGGTGGTCAGCACATTAACAAAACCGATTCTGCGGTACGTATTACCCATATTCCAACGGGGACTGTGGTGGAATGTCAGGATGAGCGTTCACAGCATAAGAACAAGGCTAAAGCGATGGCGCTTCTGGTGTCACGTCTGGAAAATGCCAAACGTGCAGCTGCAGATGCGGCAACGTCGGAAATGCGCCGTGACCTGGTGGGTTCGGGTGACCGTTCAGAACGTATCCGGACTTATAACTATCCACAGGGTCGTATGACTGATCATCGTATTAACCTGACTTTATATAAACTGGATGCCGTGATGGAAGGTGATTTGACAGAACTGTTAGATAGCCTGCACCGTGAATATCAGGCCGATCAGCTTGCCATGCTCGCACAGCAGAATGGTGGATAATGAATATTTTACAAGCACTGGCTTTGCGTGGTGAACCAGAGAGCTATGAACGTCAGGAAAATGCCTGGTTGCTGGAACACATTACCAAGATTGATTCTTTTGATCTGGTTATGAAAAAGGATCAGGAACTGACGCCTGAACAGGAACAGGCTTATGTTGATGGTCTGGCGCGCATTGCTGCGGGTGAGCCATTGGCTTATGTGACTGGTTCACAACCGTTCTGGACACTGGATCTGAAAGTCACCAAAGACACGTTGGTGCCACGTCCCGATACAGAAGTACTGGTTGAAACTGTACTTAAGCTGGACTTGCCTGAAGATGCCCGTGTGGTCGATCTGGGGACAGGTACTGGCGCGATTGCCTTATCCTTGGCTTCGGAACGTCCAGCGTGGTCTGTGACTGCAACGGATATTTATGAACCGACTTTAGAGGTGGCCAAGTTTAATGCTGAACAGCATGACTTGTTGCAGGTACAGTTCGTATTGGGTTCATGGTTCAAACCATTGGGGCGTCAGTTCTTTGATGTGATTGTTTCCAATCCACCGTATATTGATGCAGCCGATGAGCATATGCATGATCTGGCGACTGAACCAAAACGTGCTTTAGTAGCAGACAATAACGGTTTGGCTGATTTAGAGCAGATCATCGCTCAAGGCAAAAAACACCTGACTGTGAATGGTTGGGTAGTGCTTGAACATGGTTATGATCAGGGGGATGCAGTCCGTCATCTATTTACCCAGGCTGGTTATAAACAGGTGCGTACTGTTAAAGATTATGGCGGTAATGACCGAGTGACCTTGGCTCAGTGGCCACATTGATTTCCCAAATCTTATTTTTAATAAAAAAGCGACCCTCAAGGTCGCTTTTTTAGTTTCAGGATTTTTTGATGACATCGCGCCAGCGCAGCAGACGATGTTCAAACAACTTCATAATACTGTCAGTAATCTTACCCAACACTGCCAGTAGAATAATGGCAATAATTACAATATCCGGTCGAGAGGTCTCCCGGCCATCACTGAGTAAATAGCCAATTCCTTGAGTCGCTGCAATCAGTTCTGCTGCAATCATAAACATCCAGGACAAGCTTAAGCTGTTTCTTAAACCTGTGAGAATTCCCGGTGATGCCGCAGGTAACACAATCTGATGAATCTGTTGCCAATATTTCAGCCGGTAGACTCTGGCCACTTCAATCAGCTTGCGATCCACGCCCTGAATGGCAGCAACGGTATTGGTATAAGTAGGGAAGAAGGCACCAATTGCAATCAAGGTAATCTTGGAGCCTTCATCAATGCCTAACCATAGTAACAAAAGTGGAATCCAGGCCAAACTCGGAATAGATTTGATTGCAGAAAATGTTGGTTCCAGGAAGTCTTCGGCATGACGATTTAACCCGACTAAGATCGCAAAAACTAAGCCCAAGCCACTCCCAATGCCAAAGCCTAAAAAGACACGCCAGCTACTTGCCCAGAGATGCTGCCATAGATCACCTTCAGCCAGTTCGGTCAGCGACTGCCATAAACTGCTGGGTGCAGGCAGTAAATAAGGCTCAATTACACCATTGCGAACCAGAATTTCACATAACAAGATCAGGATCACCGGAATGGTGGTCCCTTTCAGCAGACGAATACCACGGGGAAGGGCAACAGATTTAGGTTGATCTGCCTTCACAAGTTGTTCGGAGATAGTGTTTGGTGCAGACATTACTTCTTAACAACCTTTTGCGCATATTTGCTATCAAAGAGCTGAGTTACGACCTGATTGACATTGGTGCCTTTACGTACCAAATCTTCTTCAGTCAGAATAGAACCTGCTTTTTGTAATGCAGCAATATGTTTTGCTGTTGGAATGTTTTGATCCAGATTGGTACGGCTTAGCTGTAATTTCGCCACTTCAATTGGCAGTTTGGCTTCACGAGCTAACAGTTCAGCCAGCTTATCCGGATTGGCTTTGGCCCATTTACGCGCCTGTTCATAGACTTTAATGACTGCATCAACGGCTTCAGGACTTTGCTGGGCGAAGTTTTCTTTAATACTGAGTACACTATATGAGTTAAAGCCGACATTGCGATACAGCAATTTCGCACCCGACTGCACCTGCGCAGAAGCCATCAACGGATCAAGACCCGCCCAAGCATCGACCTGTTTACGCTCTAAAGCTATTTTTCCATCTGGGTGTTGCAGGTGTACCAGCTCAACATCACGTTTACCTAAGCCGACGGTATCTAAAGCCTGTAGCGTAAACAGGAATGGATCGGTGCCTTTGGTGGCAGCAATTTTCTTGCCTTTTAAATCCTTGAGAGATTTGATATTGGAATCTTTGTTAATGACCAGCGCGGTCCATTCAGGCTGGCTTTGAACATAAACCGTTTTAATTGGGCTGCCATTGGCACGACTAAGTACTGCCGCTAAACCTGCGGTTGAAGCAAAATCTGTACTACCACTGTTCAGATATTCAAGCGAGCGATTACTGCCTTGGCTAAATACCCATTTAATTTTGGTTTTAGGCAGTGCTTTTTCCAGTAGTTTTTGCTCCTTAACCACCAAGCTGGTAGGCGCATAATAAGCATAATCCAGTTTTAATTCGCTTGGAATTGCCGCGACTGTCAACCCGCTCACTAGAGAGATAGAAATAGTAATTAAGCCTAATTTTGTTGTTGCTAAAGTTTTTTTCATGAGGAGCTCTAATTTATTTAGGAAATTTTCGACATAAATAGCGGTAAATGAATAAACAGACAAAAAAGAAAAACAGATAATCAAATCAACAAATAAAATATAAAGGTGTGAATTTTAATAAGTTATTGTTTATAATTAATTTAATTGTAATGAAGGTGATTTTTCTAGACTTAGCTGAAATTTCTACAAGATTATGGCTGGATTTGATAAGCAAATATTTTTAAATCTCATTGCATTGATTCTGCACAGGATAAACCTCTATAAAAAAGCGACCCTCAAGGTCGCTTTTTTATTTATATTTTTACATTGGATAATCTTGTAGACAGTCAGAAACTTCAACCTGATCCAGTGTATTGGTTTCCATTGCCAGACATAGGGTTACCACTTTCAATGTGTCTGCAATGAACTGCTCATCTTTCAGTGCAATCCCTTGTTTCAGGCTTTCAATACGTTCAGCAGAGATTTCAAGTGCCGCCGCTGCGTCAAGAACATCAATACGATTGAGGAAAGTCACCACTGCATCTTTCAAAGCTGAATCAGATGCGTTCAAAATCCCTTGATTGAGCTGTTCAGAAAGAAGGTCCGCAGAATGAAATAAAGCATTAGAGAAGTTTTGAACCAGGTTTTGGCCAAGAACATCAGTCATGTTTAACATAAGAGTACCTTAAGTAGGGAGAGGAATGAGCAACTAAATAGATGCATCAAATTGTGTGAAAAATAATCTAAATTAACGATAAATACAAAGGTATTGGGATGACCGTAGAGTCTCATTTTATTTGATGATATAGCTTGAAAACCAGATGTTCTGCAAAATTAAAAACTTAAATAGAAAAAGCTGATATTAATTGTTTTTAAGTCTAATAGAATATATTTAATTGATAATTAAACTGCTGCGGTCATAGTTTGATTTGCTTCCTATTTGGGCAAAGATTAGTCTAAGAAAAATTCAAAATGACATGGATGAGCTATGAATATTCAAAATAAAGTCTTTGTAGTGACGGGTGGAGCTTCAGGACTCGGTGCCGAAACATCACGCTATCTGGTGGAGCAGGGCGCTCAAGTCGTACTGGTCGATATGAATCTTGAACTTGGGCAGAGTCTCGCACAAGAACTTGGGGAACAGGCGCAATTCCAGCAATTAGATGTGACTGATGAAACAGCTGCCAGTGAATTTTTTAAGATATTAGAACAGACGCATGGGCAACTCAATGGATTGGTAAACTGCGCCGGTATTGCGCCGTCTGCTAAAGTACTTGGTCGTGATGGATTTCATGACTTGGCGATGTTCCAGCGTGTGCTGAATATCAATGTCACGGGCACCTTTAATATGCTGCGCTATGCTGCTGAGCTAATTTCGAAATATGAATTAAAACAGGGCGAAGAGGAACGTGGTGTGATCATCAATACCGCCTCTGTAGCTGCATTCGATGGACAGATTGGACAGGCTGCTTATTCCGCATCTAAAGGGGCAGTAGTTGCCATGACTTTACCACTGGCACGTGAACTCGCTAAAAATTCGATTCGTGTCATGACGATTGCTCCAGGAATTATGGAAACACCGATGCTAAAAGGTTTACCGCAGAATATACAGGATTCTCTTGGGCAGATGGTACCGTTTCCTCCACGTTTAGCTAAGCCATCTGAGTATGCAAAATTAGTCGGGCATATTCTTGAAAATACCTATCTGAATGGTGAAGTCATTCGTTTAGATGGCGCAATCCGGATGGCAGCAAAATAGCCTAAGCTATATTGATTCCTTAAGTTACCGTTTAATGTTGATCCTAAAATCATTGTAATGGATTAAAAGAAATTCAAACTTTTTTTCGAAATGTGAGCTTCTACTAAACTAAAAATATACTTTCAACATGCAAAAATTTAGCCTCTTAGATAAGAGGCTAAATAATAAATAAATTTGCTTTAATTTTTATAATTGTACTTTTGCATGATCAGTATCTGGCTCTTCAGGCTTGCCAGTAATATTGCCTTTTAAGACTTTCAGTAGATGAGTAACTTTATTGTCCTTCACATTCCAGTACTCTGCGCTGACTGCTTTGGCAATAAGCACACGTACACTCGGATCATCCTTGCCTTCGAACCAGTTTTCTGCCCAAGGGTTCCATAATTCTTCAATCAGGATACGGTCGGTACTGATTTCGCCATGAGCACTGATAGAGACATAGATATCATCTGATGGTTTGGCAAAGGATAAACCAAGATGCTGACGACCTGCATTAATTGCTTGGACAATATCATTGGTGTCTTTCATGATGAAATACAGATTCTGACTTTCATGCATTTTTTCTGAATTAAGCATAGTCATTGGCTGGGAGTGAATTTCTTGAGTTTCAGCTTGATGGCTGATCATAGTGAAACGTACATCTTTGATGAGTTCCCATAATTTTTCACGGTCATTGTGTTCTGAATATTGTTCTGTCATATGCTGCTCCATATTCTTGTTAAAGGTTAAATTTGGATAACGTTAAGCAGCTTAATCATATTTATAGCAGGATGCTGTAACTCTCACTGAACTCGTACATTTACATACTTAAATTGAGAAGAGCACTACACGAATTACCATTAAACAGGTTTTAGTTACAGCACAGTAAAAATTATCCGATAAATTTTTTAGATAGAAGCTAATAAGAGATTTGGAGCAAGCAAGGTCTAAAAATAATGATAAATTCTGCAACCTCATTGTAATTTAAATTAATTAGTTAATTTTGATATTGCATTGTAATTACAAATAATGGACGTTTTTGAGTGTTTCAAAATAAATACCTGATTTTATATTTTTCAAAAAGAGACTTTTAGCTAGTTTAAGTACTCATTCTTTAAGAAAGCATCAACCGAATTTTTGAAGCAAATAAACAGAAAAGGAGATCCGGATTAAGAATTCTGTCGATCCTATATAAAACCTAATTTAGGAAGAATGCAATATCTTTGGGGTCAATATAGTGCAGGGATTTTTGTTTTCCATTGACCATAAGAACGGCACAAAGATTTTGACCACAGAGAATTTTATAGGCTTCCTGATTTTCTTGAGATTTAAGTTGAACTTTTCTTAATTTTTCTGAGTAATTCATTAAATCATTTTGAGCACGTTGCTTTGCTTCAGTTTCGATATAAGATAAATATTTTACTGAGCCTAACAATAAGACCAGAATAAAGTAGGAGGCAAAAAGCTTACGATTAAATTGTCTTTCATTTTCTAATTTAAAAGAGCTGTTATGGATCACTGGTCTATGCTTTGTATCCGTATGAATAGCGACCCTTAAATTTTATAATTTTTTATGGAACCATATATTGCCTCCAAAATTATTAAAGATGGAAGGTACAGCAATAAAAAGTACAAATAAAGCCAAAGTAAAATACAGTGTATGAACAAGGCTCTTTAAAAAGCCATAATACAATTTATCTTGAACGGTAAGATTTAGTACAGTAATGTCGGCGCCAAATATACTGATATAACCTGCAAGAAATACCTGAGCTACAAGATAAAGTAGTGCAGTTAAAGCAGTAATGATCAAGGCAGCATCTAATGAAAAATTAAATTTCATTTTATCTAAGTTATTTTTGTTGAATGCTTTATTAAATGTTATTCATTATTTTAAATCAACAAGATGGATTGAAATTATAGATTCATCTTTTAAAGAACACGGACGGTATAGTGGTAGACGCTTTAAACACTGAATTCGAACTCACCGATGCGGAAATGCATTTGTATGCACGTCAAATCCTGTTAGAAGGCTGGGACATCGAAGCACAGGAAAAACTAAAATTTTCCGATATTTGTATTATTGGCTGTGGGGGAATTGGCTGCGCACTCGCGGAGTTGCTTGCCCGTGCAGGTGTGGGAAAAATTACCCTGATTGATCCGGACACGATTGAGATCAGTAATCTGCAGCGTCAACTCGCATTTACCCCACAAGATGTTGGCTTTTATAAAGCAGAAACGCTAGCGAAACGTTTGCAACAGATTAATCCGTATGTGCAAATTGAATATTATAATCAGGCAATATCTATCGATAATGCACAAGTCCTGATTCAGCACCAAGATTTGGTTTTGGATGGATGTGATCAATTTGAAACCCGTTATCTGGTGAATCAAACCTGCCGACAGTTTGATGTAGCATTGATCAGCGCCTCTGCGATTGGTCTACAAGGCCAACTGTTTATGGTGGAAGGTGATTCTGCCTGCTATAACTGCCTGTTCCCGCAAGAAGATCAAACTGATACAGCCATGCGCTGTGCGGATTCTGGTGTGCTGGCGACAACACCGAATGTCATGGCAAGTCTGCAAGCACATCATGCTTTGCTTTATCTGGGGCTTGGAAAAATGCCATTGCGACAAAAACTGCTGTTATGGGATGGTCAGAGTATGCAGCAACGTATTCTCAAATTTGAGAAAGATACGAATTGTCTAATTTGTCAGGCAAGATAGAACAGATCAGCCTGAATATTTGTTACACTCGAGAAAATTTGAAATTACGCTGACATTATGAAAAATAATATCTTCCTGGATGGTTTGCGTTCTGTGGCACGTGTCGGTGAAACCGCCGTCATTGCTGCACGTGCAGGCATCAAGTATGCGACTGAAAAACCAAGTAATGCTAAACTGATGCGTGAAACCTTTGAATCCTTAGGTTCAACATATATTAAATTAGGGCAGTTTATTGCCTCTACACCCTCTTTATTTCCTCGTGAATTTGTCGAGGAATTTCAGGGTTGTCTAGATCAAACCCCAAGCCTGCCATTTAGCTATGTACAGCAGGTGCTGGCATCTGAGTTTGAAGGCCGTAATCTGGATGAAATCTTTGCCTCGATCGAGGAAACGCCATTGGCTTCAGCATCTATTGCACAAGTACATGCTGCCAAACTGGTTTCTGGCGAAGATGTGGTGATTAAGGTACAAAAGCCAGGTGTAGAAACCATTCTTTATACGGATCTGAACGTACTACATTGGGCAACCAAGCTGCTTGAAAAAGCCGTGCCAAAAGTGAAATTTGCATCTTTGGCAGATATCGTTGAAGAAATTAAAACACGTATGGTGCGTGAAGTTGACTTTATTGAAGAAGCTAAAAATCTGGATGACTTCGTTAATTATCTGAATGTCACCAATAATCATGCAGCGACAGCACCAAAAGTCTATCATCAGTATTCCACGCGTCGTGTACTGACCATGCAGCGTTTGTATGGCGTGTCATTGACCGATTTTGATGTAGTGAAGAAAGTGGCTAAAGATCCTTCTCAGGTGCTGATTACTGCAATGAATACTTGGTTTGGCAGCCTGATGATGTGTGAAAGTTTCCATGCAGACTTGCATGCCGGTAATCTGATGCTACTCGAAGATGGCCGTGTTGGTTTTATCGATTTTGGTATTGTCGGTCAGCTGAATCCGGAAGTCTGGACAGCATGTATGGCCTTTATGGATGCACTGCAAAATACCAATTATGATCTGATGGCAGAAAACATGCTGAAAATGGGCATGACTGCAGTTGCCATTGACACGAAAGTATTGGCCGCAGATCTTGAGCGTTTATTTAGTGGTGTAATTATGGCAGATCCACAAGAATTGCTAAGTTCCAATCCAAGTGACCTTAATGATGTCATGATGGATATGGTCGCCGTTGGTGAACGTCATGGCATTCGCTTCCCGCGTGACTTCGCCTTGCTGTTCAAGCAAATGCTGTATTTCGACCGTTTCATGCGTATCCTTGCGCCATATACCGATATCTATGCGGATCAGCGCTTACAGATGATTCAGACAATTGACCCGAATTTATTGTTGAAGCATTAATTCTAAAAGATGAATTCCTCCCAACCTCCCTTTGAAAAAGGGAGGAGCTACACGCTCATAAAAATACTTCGAGATGTAGAATTCCCTCTTTCATAAAGAGGGACTTAGGGAGATTATTGAAGTGATTTTAAAACTCCTGAGCAGAAATATGGACGCAATTATCATTGAAGGTTTGAAGGTTGAAACAGTAATTGGCTGTTTTGACTGGGAACGTCAGATTATTCAGCCTTTAATGCTGGACTTGGCTATTCAGACAGATTTGGAACAGGCATCCAATTCTGATGCCTTGGCAGATACACTAAATTACGCCGAGATCTGTGAAATTTCCGCACAGGTAATTCAGCAGGCACAGCCAGAATTGATTGAACATGCAGCAAAGTTAGTGCTAAACGCACTTTTTACTACCTTTACAGCAATTGAATCGATTAAGATTACTATTCGTAAGCCTGCCATTATCGCGCAAGCCAATTCTGTAGGGATACGTCTTGAACGCCACCGAAACGATATTCGCCTTAGCACTGGCGAGTAATTGTCATCCTCAGCAACATTTTCAAGCTGCACAACAATGCATTTCTACTTGGGGAGAAGTTCAATTCTCTCCCATCTATATTATTCCGTGTCGTGACGGGATTGGTGAGAATTACTGGAATTCAGCATGTCTATTACAGGTTGAAATGACAGTTGAAGAAATGCTTCAGCAGCTTAAACAGATGGAAGTGGATTCAGGACGAGTGCGTCCCTCACATCAGATCAGCTTGGATATCGATCTGATTGCCTGGGGCAGTGATTTAAGTCAAATGCAGTTTAATCCAAAAAAGTTACCGTTGGCTTTAGATGTCAAAATTCCAATGCATGAGATCTGGTCACATCCGGCATTCGAATATGACCATCAACTACATTACCCACAGGTTAAACTTAACGCAGTGCTATAAATCCTGATGCTAAACCTTGTGCAAAATAGGGTTTAGAAAGAGGAGTGGAAGCATATGCTGGTATATTAAACGAAGTTTTTTCTAGGGTTAAACCTTTAGCAGTTGTGCTGATGTGTAGCACATGTTTTGTCGGTCTAAAACGGAGTTGCAATCAGATTAGTCCCTTATAAAGCAAAAGATAAATGGTTTCATAAATTAGAAAATTGTCAGATATATATGCTGGGTTAACAACTGTCCGAAGAGAAGTGCGATGGTGATATTGGCTATATGTATGAACTGAAAATTAAACCGGAACGGATCAAATTCAATTAGTATGACATGAGACCTAGACGGGCAGGTTTATAATTTAAGCTTGGCTAATCAACGCATTTTTTATATTAAATAACAAGAATTGACTAAAACTGGTTAAAGAAAAGCGCGCCGATTATTTTTTCTTGTTATAAAAAATAATCAGTAGTACAGTAATGATCGCTAATATGACAAGAATTATAACTGTTTCCATAACATGACCTTAATGAATATTTTTATTTAAGCTTTTAAATTAGCCATAAAAGGATGGGAATGACCAGCAACCTTATCTATTTTATTAGCACTCCCGGAAAAAACAGGATATTTAAAGATAGTAAAATTATAACATCTATTATCAACCCTCTTCTTTAAGAAAATGTGACGGTCTATGAAGAGGTGAGCTAGAAACTCGCTTATCTATATGACCTATAAACGAATAACAGAGCTTAACTTTTTATATTTGTTACTAAAATTACCAATACAAATAATAATTTAGAGCAAATTTATTGTTGAGCTGGCGTCACGATAAAGAGAATAATCATGAAAGAAAAAAATGCAACTTATCCATGCTTGGTATGTGGAAAATATTATTCCTTAAAAAATCTTACCCCGATGGGAACGGTGAGAAAAGTCATTACCGAAGAGATTGCTAAAGATATTCCAGACTGGTCACCTGACCATTATATTTGCCAGACAGACTTGACCAAATATCGCATACAGTATGTTCATGCATTGTTAAAGTCTGAAAAGGGTGAAGTCACTAATCTTGAATATGAAGTGATCAAGAGCATGCGCCATCATGAGCTGATTACCAAAGATGTAGAAGCCTCCCTGGAGCAAAAGTGGACTTTTGGTGAAAGATTGGCTGATAAAATTGCTTCTTTTGGTGGAAACTGGTCATTTCTGATCTGTTTTACTATTTTTATTACCCTCTGGATCGGAATAAATACGATGGTTATCGTAACCAAACCGGTTGATCCTTATCCCTTTATTCTTTTAAATCTGATACTTTCCTGTATTGCAGCGATTCAGGCGCCGGTCATTATGATGAGCCAAAATCGGCAAGAAGCCAAAGACAGATTGCGTTCCCAAAATGATTATCAAATCAACCTCAAAGCTGAACTTGAAATCCAGCATTTACATGAAAAACTCGATCATCTTCTTCAGCATCAGTGGGAAAGACTGGCCCAGATACAGGAAATACAACTCGATCTGCTTTCCGAGATGAGTAAGAAGTATTGAGTATAGGAGCCTAAAACCTTTGTAGTATTTACTTGATTGAATATGCATAAAAAAAGCCCACATCAGTGTGGGCTTGTTTAGCTAAGAGCTTAAATATAATAACTGGTCTTGGTCATTAATTTAGAAATGCCGGTCATGGCAATTTTGACCGGTAAAGGCAGATCTACACCACCCGCTGCTAATGCTGTATCACGGTGATGCAATTCATCTTCATTCATCTGTTCCAGAATACGGCGTGAACGCTCGTCATGCGGTGGTAACTGACTGATATGGTGTTGCAAATGCAGGCTGACCTGACGTTCTGTTTCAGCAACAAAACCAAGGCTGTATTTGTCGCCAGCAATTCCGGCAATGGCACCCATACCAAAAGAAAGACCGTACCAAACCGGATTCAGCAAGCTGGTATGACTCTCTAATTCTTTTAAACGATCTTCACACCAGGCCAGATGATCCTGTTCCTCAATTGCTGCCTGTTCCATTTCACGACGGACATTTGGCAGTTTGGCGGTCATCGCTTGACCATGATAAAGCGCCTGTGCACAGACTTCACCACTGTGATTCACCCGCATCAGACCCGCAACATGACGAGCATCAGAAACTGCTAGTTGGCTATCAGTATTTTCAGCAGGATTAGTGCGCTGTGCAGAAGTCGTACCTGGGACAAGACTACGTAATGCCTGGTCAAAAGAATGAATGAGCTTATCGACACCTGTAAATTGACGCATGCATTAATCCTCCAATGATGTTTGTGCAGAGTTGATCATCGGTTTAAGGCGCAGTAATAACCATAAGGTAAATATGCCGCTTAAGACCGCTGTAATACAGAAAAGTATTTTAAGATCAAACTTTAAGACACTTAAAATGATAATCGAAAATATAGCAGAAGATACCATGAAAACAGCATTCAGAATGTTATTTGCTGCAACCACCCGCGCACGATGTGAGCGGGGAGAATGTGCCTGCATCATGGCATACAGTGGAACAATATAAAAACCACCACTGATACCCAATAAGGTCACGGCAAACATGACATGGTAATAGCTCCCGCCCTGACGGAATACATCTGCCAGACCCAGCAGTTCGCCAGTACGCTCAGGTATAAATGCCATGCTGACAGCCAGATAAATGGCAAAGACCGTCAGTCCAACTGCACCAATTGGCACCATACGAATGTTAACTTCAGTCCCACCCAGTCTACGGCACAGATAAGATCCCAAGCCAATCCCGATCGAGAAGAAAGTCAGCAGTAAACTTGCAACATTTTCAGAAGCATGCAGGTTCTGCAGGGTCAGTTGTGGAATCTGGGTTAAATAGGTCGCGCCGTAGAACCAGTACCAAGAGTTGCCAAGCAGAATCAGAAAGATCAAAGGCAGGCTTTTAGCATATTTCAGGGTTTGAAAACTGGTACGGAAAAAGTTCCAGTCAATTTGAATATCAGGTGCAGGAATGCTTTGCTTTAAAATAAAGCGGCTTGATAAATAACCGAGGATGGCAATAACCACTACGGTTAAGCTAATCCAGAGTAAATTACCGTCAGAGGCTGCAATCACCGCACCCCCCAGAATCATACCGAACAGGATCGCCAGGGAAGTTCCAGACTGAAATAATGCATTACCAGACATTAATTCCTCTTTCTTCAGCACTTCTGGCAAAATTGCATATTTAATCGGACCAAAGAAAGTCGATTGCGTCCCCATTAAGAACAGCGCAAACAGTAGAATCCATAGATTACCCATCAGGAAACCGATAGTACCGAGAATCATCACCACGATTTCCAGGATCTTTAAATAACGAATCAATTGGGAACGTTCATATTTATCGGCAATTTGTCCGGCAGTCGCAGAAAAAATAAAATAGGGCAAAATAAAGAGTAATGCAGCGAGATTATTTAAGGTGCTAATGCCCGCGCTTTGCTGAATCCATCCATAGGTAATGACCAGTAATAATGCCTGTTTAAATACATTATCATTTAACGCCCCGAAGAATTGCGTCAAAAACATGGGTAAAAAGCGACGAGAGCTTAACAAATGTTCGTTATTGTTCATATTGGACGTGCTACATTAAGATTTATTAAGAAATGTCAGTGATGCGTGAACATCTTGAAAAATCATGTAAGATACCTTTGACCAAGGAAATGGCAAAATCCTATAGATTCAAGTTTCTTAGCTTATATTTTTCGGTCAAATAATCAATTAAAGAATGTATTTGTTTAGAGTTTGCTATGCCTGCAAAAATAAAATTTAAAGAAACGATACTGAATCAGAGCATGAGTCCACTCATATCTGCACCTACAGGCAGTTGCCTGTGCATGAGTATTTTCTTAATGATGTTGGCCCAACATGGCATGGCACAAACTCCAGAAACGGAAACTCCCGTGGCAGTTTCACAGGCAGAAATGATTGATGAACTGTCTAAGCAGGCGGTGCAACAGGGGGTAGCTAATTCCGAAGACGAAGCTGCCGAGAAAATTGAACAGGCTTTGCAGCCAGAAAATGAAATAGACAGCCTGGAAATGCTGCAACAGCAGGAACAGCAAGGCGCACAGCTGGATGTATTTAAGCCGATCGAATTTGAAGACCTAGAAGAATTGCCGGTTCAGCCGATTGATCAGGCGATGGCTGATGAAATTTACCGTGTGGCTGAGCAAGCCAAGCAGGAAGCACAAAGCTATCGCCAGACCCAGCAGACAGAAACCGTGGTTGCTGATATCAGCCAGCAGGAACTGGTGGAAATCAATCAGGCGCCAGTCAATGTTGATCAGCTGATGCAAAGTATTCAGTCTGACAGCCAGATTATTGTGCAGGCGAATGAAACAGGCAGTACCTTGCCGGAAATTTCTCCGCAGCAACTTACGCCGGCAGATGACAAGAAACCGAATATTTTTAAACGACTCTTTTATAAAATCCGTCCGCCACGCCAGATCATGACAGCTAGTGTGCCGCGGATTGATGCAGACGTGGTTATACGTAATGGTGAAAGCAGTACTCAAACGAGCAATGGATTAAGTTCGGCTGCACGTATACAGGCCTATGAAAACCTGGCAGAGAATATTGAAAATAAACTGTCGAGTTTCACTCAGGAATCCTTTAGCGATTTCCCATCCGCATTGCCACAATTGCGTAGTCTGTCTAACCAGGCTGCTCAGGCAGTTGGCTTCTATAATACCGAATTCCGTTTTGAAAAACTTTCTGAATCACGCGTCAGGGTGCATGTGACTCCGAATGAGCCAGTCATTATTCAAAGCCAGAACCTGGAATTTACCGGTGCTGGTGCTGAGCAACCACAGTTCCAGGTCATTAGTGTATTACCAGATCAGGAAGTGGGTGATGTGTTTAATCATGGTGAATATGAAAAAACCAAGGAACGTATAGTCGAAGCAGCGAGTAATAACGGCTACTTCGATGCGCACTGGCGGCTGCATGATGTCAAGGTCGCACAGCCACAGAATACGGCAGAAGTAAATCTGCGTTATGAAACTGGCGATCCTTATAAACTTGGACCGGTGACCTTCCGGATGAGTGATCCGGATGAGGAATTCCCGCTAGATCCAGATATCTTGCAAAGTCTGGTGCCTTGGGAAGATGGTGCCGATTACCGTTTCTGGCGGGTAAACACACTAGCCAATAACCTGACCAACTCACGATATTTTAACTATACCCTGGTTGATGCGGTGAAACCGGACCCAGTTGAAGCGGAACTTGAACTGGCACCTGATCTGCAGTTGCTGGTCGATCAGCAAAAAATCTCTGAAGGGGTTTTGGCCCAGGAGAAAAAAGCCGAGGCTTCTTCCAGGGAAGTTACCCAAAACGTGGTTGATGAAAGCCAGTTTGCTGGTAGCCGTGAGGAAGAAAACCCGGATGTACGCGCCATGCGTACTGCGCAGGAAACCAAGGCCAATGAGCAGGAACGTTTAAAAGCCCAGGCACGTGAAGAGAAAGAGATTCCGGTGATTGTGACTTTGAATGCTGACAAGAAAAACAGCGCTGAAGTCGGTCTAGGTTATGGAACCGATACCGGGACACGTCTACGGGGTCAGTACCGCCGTGCCATCGTTAACAAACGTGGCCATTCTTTTGATGCCAACCTCGAGCTTTCAGGAATCCGTCAGTCTATTGATGGCCGCTATAATATTCCGTATAAACACCCGCTCAATGATTACATCAGTATTGTCGGTGGTTATGAGCGTGAAGAACGTGATGATGTTGCACAAGGCGATGGACTCTTGATCGAATCTGCCGTAATTGGTGCCGATCGTTATATTAAAAATCCACGAGGAAGCTGGCAGCATACTTATGGCGTGCGTTACCGTCTGGATCAATTGACTCAGGATGGTACTGTGAATGCTGATGATATTCCGGATGCATTCCTGGTCAGTACTGCAGAAACCCAAGAGTCTTTATTATTCGGTTATGAAATTGCTCGTACTACCAGTGACCGTCGGGTAAACCCGACCAAAGGCTTTAGACAGACCTACAAGATTGAACTGGGAAGTGAGGCACTGTTGTCCGATGCAGATATGGCGATTGCCAATGCTGGCTGGCGCTTTATCTATTCACTGGGTGAAAATGCTGATCATCAGTTTGTCGGTCGTGCCGATGCAGGCTATATTTTTACTGAAGATTTTACCAAAGTACCGTATAACTTAAGATATTTCACTGGCGGTGACCAAAGTATTCGTGGTTTTGATTATAAGAGTCTGTCACCAGAAATCGATGGCTTTAAAGTAGGTGGACAGGCCCTGGCCATTGGTTCCTTGGAATATAATTATCAATTCAGGGAAGGCTGGCGTGCGGCAGTATTTGCAGATGCCGGAAATGCCTATGACAAGGACTTTAGTAATCCGACTGAATATGGGGTAGGTCTCGGCGTGCGTTGGGCATCGCCGATTGGTCCGATTCGTATTGATGTGGCCTCAGGCATTTCGGATGATAACCATCCAATCCGCGTGCATTTCTTTATTGGCTCACAGCTATAAAATAAACTGATTAAAAATTTTAGATATTTGGGAAGAACATGGTCGAGAACCAGCAACCACAAGAAGTAGAGCCGGAAAATACACCTTTACCTAAAAAGCGCCGTATTTTAAGAAGCATCTTACTGTCGGTGCTGTTTTCTATTCTGTTTTTACTCGCGGCATTGGCGATCATGTTCTCGACGGATCGTGGCAGCAAGTTTTTACTGGATCAGGTACTGCAACGTCAGCAGATTATTCATTATGAATATGAAGGCGGTAATCTGTGGCGCGGGATTATTGTGCGCAATGTGCTGGTGACGCTCAAATCGGTTGATGTCAAAATTGACCGTGCCGATGTCATTCTAGGCTGGCGGGCAATTCTCAAACGGGAAATTCATTTAAATAATGCAGATATGCGCAATCTGCAGGTCATTAGCAAGAATCCGCCAAGTGATAAGCCGTTTTCTTATAATGATATCCGTTTGCCATTTGTATTGCGGGTCGATCATCTGGATCTGGATCACCTGCTAATTAAAACACACAGTTCCTCAGTTGATTTTTATGATGTGGTGATTAATGAGGGACTTTGGTCGGGAACCAAGCTGACCTTCGAAAATTCGCGCATGAATATGGGCTATCTGTATGTTTATGATGCCACGGGTGATATGGACTTCCATGGTAAATATCCACTGAATGCGACCGGCGTACTGAATATTCCATCATTAAATAATAGTCTGAATATTCGTGATATTCGTGTAGCAGCCCGAGGTACCTTAGAGACTATTGAAGCCGGTGTTGCCACCTATACGCCAGACTTGCTGACTGGCTGGGCCGTGATTCATCCGATGAATTCACATGTGCCGATGTTTGGTAAACTTAAATTTGAGCAGTATCACTGGCCAATATTGGAAGATCAGAAACTATTCTCCAAAGATGGTATGGCGGAATTTAATGGCGATATCAAAAAACTGAATATTAATCTTAATACAGACCTGAGCGGCAAGGATATTCCGGAAGGCCAGTACAATGCCATGATGCATACAGATCTGGTCAATCAGTTGAATATTACTGACTTTAATGGACAATTAATGAAAGGTTCAGTCAGTCTGGCAGGTATGGTCGGCTGGCATGATCAGGTGACCTGGGATGTGTCTGGCCGTGTGAATCGTCTTAACCCTAAAGATAAAGTGATTCCGCAGGTCGTGCAGGACTTTCTGCCACCAAGTCTGGATGGAAATATTGCTTCTAAAGGGACATTGGAAAAAGGTTTACACCTGACAGCGCTGGTTGATTTCGATCGTTATGAAACCTGGAACATCAAGCTAGATCAGAACGAAGCGAAAAATAAAAAAGCCCAGCCGATGCTGATGAATGTGGCATGGAAGAATATCGACCGTGCAGCGCCTTATGTAGGCTGGTTAAAGAGCGAATCCGGAGATGTAAATCTGGCGCTAACTGAAGGTCAGCAGGACATCTTTGTGGCAACGCAGGTGGCTGCCCATGAGCAGGGTATGCTGCCAACAGGTATGTATCAGGCGAAACTGAATCTGAAGAATAACATTCTCAAAGTGCCAAGCTTTAGTTATGCTGCGCAAAGTGGTGGCCTCACCGGTAACGCCGTAGTAGAACTGCCGGATAAAAAACGCCAGTTAAAATGGAGCGCTGTGCTAAATGCCAAGGATCTGAATACGCAGGCACTGGCAGCAGCATCACCAGTCGATCGCCTCAATGGCCGCGTTACAGCGAGTGGTTATGCCAAGCCAAATCAGCAGATTATCAACTTAAAAGCGATCGATCTGACAGGACGCCTTGCTGGTCAAAATGAAACAGTGCGACTGACCGGTAGCAGTACGGCAGCATTGTTATTCCATGATGAAAAACGGGGCGGTGGCTTCAAGGGCTATGCAGTAAATTATGATGGCAATTTAAATGCCAGCCAGTTCGCTGCAAGTAAAGGTCTACTCAAATTCAAGGTATCCGGTACACCTGAATTATTGAAAATCAATGAATTCAGACATGATGGTATTGCAGGGAAGATCAATGCCAGTGGTCTGGTGAATCTGGCGAATGGTTTTGGCTGGGATATTAATGCTTCACTGGTTCGCTTTAAGCCACAATATTTTGCTTCCAGTGTCAAAGGTGAGCTATCGGGAAATGTGAAAACCCGTGGCGTATGGTCAGATGCGTTGAAACGTATTCAGATTGAACGTCTTAATCTTGCCGGAATACTGAATAACAAGCCGGTACGTGGTACAGGTAATCTGTCGATGATTATTGATAACAAACAGAGCGGATTTGTACCACAGCAGTTTGAAGCCAATAATCTGTTCCTGTCTTATGCCAGTAACCAGATTCAGGCAACCGGTAATGCACAGAATCTTCAACTCAAGGTGAATGCGCCAGCGCTCTATGAGTTATATCCGGGACTGCGTGGTCGTGCATACGGTTATATCAATATGCAGGCGCAGCCACGTTTGCGTGCTTCAACCAACCTGGCGGTTGATGATTTTGCCTTTAATAATCTGTTTAGCGTGCAGAAAATCCGGGTACAAGGCCAGTTGCCGACTTCACAAAGCACACCAACCTTGCTCACTGCAACCATGGATAACCTGCGTAGTGGTAATCGTCAGATTACCCGCGGTGAAATATCTCTAGCTGGGACACGTGCAGCGCATATCTTAAAAGTTCAGGCAGAAAACAAACTGTCCAAGTTCTATGTACAGTTGGCCGGTGGTTTTAATGCGCAAAATAACTGGCTGGGGCAGATTCAAAATGGTGATTTCGATTCCCTGCGTACGCGTCTGGTACAGCGTCAGAATGCCTCTGTAATCTATAACACAGCACAGTCAGATCTGTTTGTCGGTGCGCATTGCTGGATGAGCCAGCAAAGTCAGTTGTGCTTTGACCGGCCAATACGTGTCAACAAGACACGTGGTAGTGTCTCATTCCAGACCCAGAACCTGGATCTGAATGATTTCAGTGCGTTCATGCCTGAAGGGCTGGCAATTACCGGTAAGGTCAATGGCTACGCGCGTGCAACATGGGCGCAAGGTGCGAAACCGAAGATTGATGCCCGACTTGTCACCCGAAATGGTGTGGTGGGGCTAGCTGCTGAAGATCCGCAATATCTAGGGCAGACTCTGAAATATGATGAAGTCGGATTGGTCGCGAAAAGTGTTGCAGATGGCTTGCAAATTCGTCTGGATGTGAAAACACCGGATATCGGAACGGGATATGCCAATGTCATTATTGATCCATATCGTGACAGTAAACCGATGCGTGGTGAAGTCGCTTTTAACGAAGTACAGCTAAAAGTATTCAAGCCACTTATTCAGGATGTGCGTACGCTGGAAGGCACCTTATCTTATGCGGGTAAGATCGGCGGTACACTAACCCAGCCATTATTAAACGGTGAGATTCGCGTAAAAGATGGGGCGATCAGTATGATTTCCCTGCCAGTGAATCTGACCAATGTGCAACTGTATTCATCTGTACGTCAGGATTCTGCGACAATTAATGGTGCATTTAACAGTGGTCGTGGTGTAGGCCGCTTGACTGGTTCGGTGGACTGGAAAAACGATCCACGTGTTCAGTTACGTCTCAAAGGTGAAAATCTGCTGATACGCCAGGCACCACTGATTACAGCTGTCGTCACGCCAGATTTGGCTTTGGACCTTTATCCATTTAACAAGAAACTCAGTCTGAATGGTTCAATAGAAGTTCCACGTGCTTTGATTTCTATGCCGGAAGCGTCTAAACCAGTTGTTAATATTTCTTCAGATGTCCGTATTGTACAGGAAGGTCAGGATCAGCTGGCAATTCTAAAATCAGCACGTCCATGGGATATTCGTGCTGATGTTGCGGTGTCACTGGGTAACCAGGTGATCTTCCAGGGCTTTGATAGCCGTATTCCATTGATTGGACGGGTCAACCTGTCTCAACGTGGTCTGGAAACAGCGATGCGTGCCAATGGTGCGATTGGTGTGTCCCAGCGGGTAAAAATCGAAGCGTATGGTCAAAGTCTGGATCTGAACCGTGCCATTGCCCGTTTTAACGGTCCATTGTCTAATCCGACCCTGGATATTGATGCCAACAAATCTGTACAGGGTAGTGTCGTAGGTGTGCGGGTTACCGGTACAGCTTCAAGTCCTGCTATTCAGGTGTATAACGATGCCGGCTTATCAGAACAGGAAGCATTAAATGCCTTGATTACCGGCCGGATCAATGAAGGTAGTTCAGCATTAAGCCAGTCTGAAAGTTTCAGGTCTGATGTTAACAATACCATTGCCGCTGCGGGGATCAGTTTGGGTCTAGGTGGTACCCGCGCATTGACCAACCAGATTGGTCGTACTTTTGGTTTAAGTGGTCTGGCATTGGATGCACAGGGTACAGGCGATGATACCCAGGTATCAGTTACCGGTTATATTACGCCAGACCTGTATATTCGCTATGGTGTAGGTGTCTTTACCCCCGTGAATAAACTGACTTTGCGTTATCAGATGAATCAGCGTCTATATCTGGAAGCGAGTCAGTCTCTCGAACGAGCCATCGACTTGTTCTATAACTGGCGTTTCTAAAAGAAAAAAAGCCCTTCAAGTGAGGGCTTTTTTTAATTGTGGAGTTGAAGCAACTCTTGTCTTTTTAAAATGATAAAGATGTATAACATTTCTAGCCTTGATGTTGGGTTCCAATCTGTCATATCTATGGGTTAAGCATATTGAGTAAAGGAACACATATGACCAATCTATCAGAGCAATCAGATAAAGATGTTACGCCACATAAAGAATCCAACGATGACAAGGGCAATCAGGCTTCTTATAAGAATGTTAAGCCTGAGAAAAAACCCAATGCAGAACCTGAAAATCCGCTAAGAGAGCAAAAATAGACTGTTCTCATCTAAAAAAGCCTTCTTCATGAAGGCTTTTTATATTCGAAAAATAGCCTAAGTTATATTTTAAACCTTATTACTTGCTCTAAAAAATAAACATAATAGGAGATAAAACTTAAATTTTATTCCTTAAAAGTGTCATCTAATGCTTGCTGTACTGCATCGACACGTGTTTTACAGGCTTTATAGGCTGCCATGGATTCCTCAACAATCTTCATCAGATTATCAATATCCGGTTCCTGCTGGGCATCCAATAATTCCGCATTTCGTTTCAGAATTTCATAGCCTTCTTTAAAACTTAAAGTATTGTCATTATTCATGTGGATTTACCTGTGTGATATTGGCTACAAAAGTTCCATCCTGCATTTCGACCTGAACTTCACTTTCAAGTTCATGGACTGAACGCACAGCATGACCTTGTTGACGGACGATGGCATAGCCTTTGGAAAGTACTGTTTTCGGATTCTGGATCAGCGTTTCACGTAACAAGGCTTCAATCTGTTGTTGTGCAATTCGGGTTTGCTGGCGGGCCAAATTGCTGATATTAGATTTCAATTGAGTAACTTCTTTGAAAGCATCCGAGACTTTGGCATTGGCAATACTTTGAATCAATGTCATCAATTGATCATTCTGGTTTTGATAGGCCTGAATCTGCTGCCGGGAACTACGCTGAATAATTTGCAGATTGGTAATGACATCCTGCACACGCTCCACAATGTGATTGCGAATCCCAGCGATGACTTTACTCGGGGTATCATAGGAACGGTGTGCAATTTCATCCAGAATGGTCCTGTCTTTTTCATGACCAATACCAACCCAGATTGGCACACTACGTTTACACAGTAGGGCAGCCAGTTCATAGTCATTCAGGTAAGCCAGATCATTGACCGCACCACCACCGCGGATAATCACGATTAAATCAGGCGCCGTTGTGTAATCTTCTGCCCACTGTTTCAGCGCTTGTGCCAGGCTTTGGCGAATACTTTGCGGTGCAGTATTTCCCTGAAAAGTCGCCGAGTGATAAACAAACTCGCATACCTGTGCATCCGCTAGTGCATCTGCATCCTTTTTAAAGTCACCTAAACCAGCAGCATTTTCAGGAGCAATCACCAGAATCCGGTTTAGGTCGAATGGTGTTGGTAATTGCCGGTTGCGTTCAATCAAGCCTTCTGCCGTGAGTCGTTGTACGATTTCCTGATAACGTCGGGCGATATCACCGAGGGTATAACTGGAATCCATTTCAACGATATTCAGGGAAAAGCCATATTGCGGATCAAAACTGGCTTTGACCTTAATCAGAACATTTAAATCACGACTTAACTCAATCCCAGTTTCCCGTTCAAACGGGGTCACAATTTTCTGTGCAGCAAATTTCCAGATGGTGGCACGGCAACTGGCAATCACCTGATCATTGTCAGGATCTTTTTCTGCCAGTTCTAGATAGTAATGACCTGCCTTGATATTCAGGTTGCGTATCTCTGCCTTGACCCATACCGGTATATCGAAGGTGAGTTTAATCACCTCCTGCACGGTAGAGAGATATTCCTTGAGCGAGAATTGGGGATCTTGCATAGCCGCAGAAAAGTTTAAAATTCAAGCAAATTTTAGCTTAAACCTGCATATCACTCAAACCAGATTACTAAGTATTCTTGTGGCTTAATTGCAGCAGGGCAATATAAAAGCATCATGATTTATCGCTGATAGTAGCTTCAGCATTGATTTACATACATTTAGATAAACTTTCTTGAGTATGACTATGTTAAATTAAGTCGGAATGGTCCTTTAGAAGAAGATCGCCAATGAAAAGAATCATGTATCTGGGCATGTTGATCGCCGTATTAACAGGATGTACAGCACAGCAGCCAAGAGAAACACCGCGTATTGGTATGCCGAATCCTGCCAGTGCCTATTGTGTGGATCAAGGTGGGAAGCTTGATATCCATAATGAAGTAGATGGTCAGGTGGCCTATTGTCATCTGCCAGATGGTAAAGTGGTGGAGGAGTGGGCATTGTATCGTAGCAATCAGGACATCTGCCTGTCTGAAGCAGCACATAGTCTGATCGGCCAGTCTGGTCTGAGTGAGGCGCAAATCAAAGCCAAAACCAAAGCTAAGATTGTGCGTATGATACAACCGGGACAAGCAGTGACTATGGATTTCCGTGAAGACCGTGTTACGGTCACCGTAGATCCAAAAACTGGAAAAATTGTTCAGTCCAGCTGCGGCTAAATCATTTTGACAACAAAGCCCTGTAGAGGGCTTTTTTGTTGCAGCCGGACTTGGCAAATTAAATGACAAATACGCTGTGATCTTTTATATTGCCCTGCGTAAGGAGAAGTTCATGAAAAAGTTATTTGCTTTATCTGTTTTGGTGGCTTTGGCTGGCTGTGCCGAAAAGAAACCACTCACCCCTGAAGAGCAGTGGCAAGGTTATTGTCGTAGTGTGGGCAATGCTGCACGCAGTATCATGCTGGACCGTCAAAATGGCATTGAGAAAGAAAAAGCTGTTGAACATGCCAGCAAGGTTGAAGATGAAACTACCAAAGCATTCGTCATGACCATTATTGATGACGTTTATAAAATGCCATTGGATGAAATCACCAAAGATGTGAAAGAATCGCGTGAAAAAATCCGTGCTGAATATACTGAAAAATGTATTGCGACACCGCATGACGAATTGCCAGATTATAAACCGTTCTAAGGAACGGTTTTTTTATAGCTTTGCCATATTCAAATTATTTTATGCAAGCGTGAAGAAGTTATTTATCTAATACTAATTTCTTATAAAAATAGCCTAAGCTTTTTGTACAATTTGTGACAAATTCTAAATCTAAAATATAGCAATACTTATCTAAATATCGAATAATGAAAATATCTCCAAAATAATTAAAAAGGAGCAACATTATGAACGTTGTGGGATATTTACATCACGCAGATCTGTTGCTTGAAGATGAACAGGGCATGGCGATCATTGGTGGTGGAAACTACGTGCTAAGCGTTGGTGATAAAGTCAGTTTAAAACGTATTCTCGATCAAAATAAAAAACTCTATCTGGTCGATATTTCCTTTGCCAGTAATAATCATAACGGCACCTACGAAGACCAATGTGTACTCAAATTTGAAGGCTGTCGTGATGCATTTAACCAATATTTGAGCACAAGCACAGTACACTAAGGTGGAGTATCTTTTTTCTTATAACTCAGGCAACATTCGTGTTGCCTTTTTTATAAGTGAAATTCAGCTAAAAGTGCTCAATTAGAGCTTAATTTATGCAAGAAAACAGATTTTTGATTATCAAATAATCATTATGCACATCATTTATTTACAAAATAATGAGCATCACAAAGAAACACTTTACTTGCATTAACTTTTAACTGGAATTTTAGTAAAATTTGAGAGTCCATATTATTTGTGAAGCTTTATAAAGTAGGAATTCACAGATAATTTTTTAAAAAAGAGGAATAAACCGTGCTAGAAGCTTACCGCCAACACGTTGAAGAACGTGCCGCACTCGGAGTCCCACCGAAGCCACTTGACGATGCTCAAACTGCTGCATTAGTTGAATTATTAAAAAATCCACCAGCGGGTGAAGAAGCATACCTAGTTGACTTGCTTGAAAACCGTGTTCCTGCAGGTGTTGACCAAGCTGCATACGTAAAAGCTGCGTTCTTAGCTGCATTGGCAAAAGGCGAAGCGACTTCTCCACTAGTTTCTAAAGAACGTGCGGTTTACTTACTGGGCACTATGCTTGGTGGTTATAACGTTGCTCCTTTAGTAGAACTTTTAGACGACGCTGCACTAGGTGAACTTGCTGCAGAAGCGTTGAAGAAAACTCTTCTTGTATTTGATGCGTTCCATGACGTTGCCGACAAAGCACGTGCAGGCAATGCAAACGCGAAAGCAGTTCTTCAATCTTGGGCTGACGCTGAATGGTTCACAAACCGTAAAGACGTTCCTGAAGAAATCAAACTGACAGTTTTCAAAGTAACTGGCGAAACGAATACTGATGACCTGTCTCCAGCACAAGACGCATGGAGCCGTCCAGACATTCCATTGCACGCAAATGCAATGTTGAAAAACGTACGTGATGGCATCAACCCAGAAGTTCCTGGTGAAGTTGGTCCATTAAACCAGATCAAAGAACTGATCGCGAAAGGTAACCAGGTTGCTTACGTAGGTGACGTTGTTGGTACAGGTTCTTCTCGTAAGTCTGCTACTAACTCTGTACTTTGGTTCTTCGGTGACGAAATTCCGCACATTCCGAACAAGAAAGAAGGCGGTTACTGCTTAGGTTCTAAAATTGCTCCGATTTTCTTCAACACCATGGAAGACGCTGGTGCATTACCAGTTGAAATCGATGTAGCAAACATGAACATGGGCGATGAAATCACCCTGAAGATCGACAAAGCTGCTGCTAAAGTAACTGCGTTCAAAGACGGTGCTCAAATCGCTGAAGCTGAACTGAAAACTCCAGTACTTCTAGACGAAGTTCGCGCTGGCGGCCGTATCAACCTGATCATTGGTCGTGGTTTGACTACTAAAGCACGTGAAGAATTAGGTCTTCCTGTTTCTACATTGTTCCGTACACCAGTACAACCTGCTGCAACTGGCAAAGGCTTCACCCTTGCTCAGAAGATGGTTGGTCGCGCTTGTGGTCTTCCAGAAGGTCAAGGTGTTGTTCCAGGTACTTACTGTGAACCACGTATGACTACTGTTGGTTCTCAAGATACAACTGGTCCAATGACTCGTGACGAACTTAAAGATCTTGCTTGCCTAGGCTTCTCTGCTGACCTAGTAATGCAATCTTTCTGTCACACAGCTGCGTATCCAAAACCAGTTGACGTTCAAATGCAACATACGCTTCCTGATTTCATCATGAACCGTGGTGGTGTTTCTCTACGTCCAGGTGACGGTATTATCCACTCTTGGTTAAACCGTATGCTTCTTCCAGATACAGTAGGTACTGGTGGTGACTCGCATACTCGTTTCCCAATTGGTATTTCATTCCCAGCGGGTTCTGGTCTGGTAGCGTTTGCTGCAGCAACTGGTGTTATGCCACTTGACATGCCAGAGTCTGTTCTTGTGAAGTTCAAAGGTAAAATGCAACCTGGTATCACGCTTCGTGACCTAGTACATGCGATTCCTTACGTAGCGATCCAAGAAGGTGACCTGACTGTAGAGAAGAAAGGTAAGAAAAACATCTTCTCTGGCCGTATCCTTGAGATCGACCTGACAGAAATGGAAACTGACCTGACTGTTGAGCAGGCATTCGAACTTTCTGATGCTTCTGCTGAACGTTCTGCGGCTGGTTGTGCGATCACGCTTTCTGAAGAGAAAGTTGCTGAATACCTGCGTTCTAACATCACTATGCTGAAGTGGATGATTTCACAAGGCTATGGCGATGCTCGTACTATGGCGCGCCGTGTTGAGAACATGGAAAAATGGTTGGAAAATCCATCACTTCTTAAAGCTGATGCTGATGCTGAATACACTAAAGTGTACGAAATCGACCTTTCTACGATTACTGAACCAGTTCTTTGCTGCCCGAATGACCCAGATGATGCAAAACTTCTTTCTGACGTTCAAGGCGTGAAAATTGATGAAGTATTCATCGGTTCTTGTATGACTAACATTGGTCACTTCCGTGCAGCTGGTAAACTTCTAGACAAAGTTCCTGGCGGTTCTTTATCTACTCGTCTATGGTTGGCTCCTCCAACTCGTATGGATGAACACCAGTTGATGGAAGAAGGTTTCTACAATACTTATGGTAAAGCTGGCGCTCGTACAGAAATGCCAGGCTGTTCATTATGTATGGGTAACCAGGCACGTGTAGCACCGAACACAACTTGTGTATCGACTTCTACTCGTAACTTCCCGAACCGTCTAGGTCAAGGTGCGAACGTTTACCTGGCGTCTGCTGAACTTGCTTCTGTTGCTGCTGTATTAGGTAAATTACCTTCTCCAGAAGAATACCAACAGTACGCTGCTCAAATCGACAGCATGTCAGCTGATATCTACCAATACTTGAACTTCGACAAGATGAGCGAGTATACAGATGCTGCTAAAGACATCGATACTAAGAAAATTGCTGCTGCTCAATTAGCTTAATTTGTTGAAAAATAAATTAAATTGAGTTAGAAATAAGGGCTGATTAATCAGCCCTTATTTTTTTGAGTATAAAAATGCATAAACCGAATATATTTACATATGCAACAAAAGAATTATCACAAGATGCTTTTATTTTTTGGCTATTAGATCATGCAAATCCTAAATATAATAATATTAATCAGGATTTAAAAAATTGTGCTTTAAACTTAATATCAGAATTTTTTAAATTAGAAAATAAGGAAATGCCAAAGAATATTGAAAAATTTAGTCTTTCAAAACAATATCAAAATATAGATATCTTATTAAAATTAAATAATTATTCTATTGTCATTGAAGATAAAACTGCAACAAAATCTCATGGAGATCAACTAACCAGATATAGAAATATTATTTCTTCAGAGATGGGTGAAGAAAACGTTTTAGCAATATTTTTTAAAACGCATGACCAGTCAAATTATAAAAAAGAAATAGCAGATGGATTTAAGATTTTTTCTAGAGATAGATTAATTTCTGTATTAGACAATTATACGTCTATACCAAGTGATATTTTTAATGATTTCAAAGATTATATATATTCTATAGAAAATGAAGTTAATGCATATGTTCATAAAGAAGAATGGAATCATAAAAATTGGGTAGGATTTTTTAAGTATTTGCAAAAAGAATTAAATCGTGGTGATTGGGGATATGTCCCTAATCAAAATGGTGGGTTTATGGGGTATTGGTGGGCTTTTCAAAAAAATGAGAGCTGTTGGCAATACCTTCAAATTCAAGAAGATAAACTTGTTTTGAAAATAAATGCTTTGAAACCTGAAAATTACACAAAATTTAGAAATTATTGTTATAAATATTATATAGAAAAGGCTAAGCAAGAGAACTTAAGTTTTAAAAAACCAGCACGTTTTGGTAACGGCGAAACAATGACAATTCTTACGGCTGAATACTTGACTAAAGATAAGGACTCAAAATTAATTGATATCGAAAAAACTATTCAAAATTTAAAGTCATATACAGATTTTATTGAAAAATATGCTTTAAAAGAGAATGATTTTACATCTTTATAATTTTAATTAATAAACTATGCCCAAACAATCCCGATTCCTCTGTATTGGTGGTTTCCTCAATGGAACTCAAGTCAAAAACCAAGGTGACAGCTTTGTCTGTGTCGAAAATGGTAAACAGGTGACTTACCATAAAAAAGAAATCTTCCATCAAGACGCTTGGGATCACGATTACTATGTCTGTGAAGCCATTACAGATCAGCAAGCGAAAAACTGGGTCTATGATATTCCATCCTAATAATTGCATCTATTCAGGCTATAAATTAAACAATTACTGGAAACAGTAACTTGCATAACATTTCTAAAATTGATTTTTCATACTGTTTTCCTAAAACTGTATAAAAATAAAGCCAATAGGGAATGTTATGAATTATGAGATCGATGCCTTTGGCACTTTGGTAATTGCGGTATTTTTTCTTTTTATTGGGCGGTATCTGGTTAGTAAAATTGGCTTCTTTAGAAACTATAACTTACCTGAACCCGTGATCGGCGGTTTAGTCGCAGCGATTGCGGCTTTTATTCTCTATAAATTTTTTAATATCAGTGCCACATTTAATTCAGAGATTCAAACCATCCTGATGCTGATGTTCTTTACCTCCGTTGGTTTGAGTGCAGACTTTTTGAAGCTTAAAGAAGGCGGAAAATCACTCTTGATCTTTCTGGTCTGTGTCATTCTATTTGTAGTCGTACAAAATGCGGTTGGTATGAGCTTAGCGACAGCACTTGGACTTGACCCATTAATCGGACTAATTGTCGGCTCGATTACGTTAACGGGTGGACATGGTACTGCCGGTGCCTGGGGTGAAGTTCTGGAAACTCAACATGGCATTCAGGGGGCGATTGTCCTCGGTATGGCAAGTGCTACCTTTGGATTAATTATTGGTGGACTTGTCGGCGGTCCGGTTGCCAAATACCTGATTAAACGCAATCAACTGGCTGAAACGGTGCCGCAAGAGACTAATGAACAACAGCTTGATGCGAATATGAATACCGCACCCTTTGAATATCCAAAGAAGACCCGACTCATTACAGCCAGTAATGCGGTATCAACTCTGGGGATGTTTGCACTATGTATTTTTGTCGCCAATCAGATGACAGAAATCAGTCAGGGAAGATGGTTTGAACTGCCAACCTTTGTTTGGGCTTTAGGGACAGGGGTGATTGTGCGTAACATCCTGGAGCATGTGCTAAAAGTCGATATCTTTGATCGCGCCATTGATGTATTTGGGAATGCCTCATTATCCTTATATTTATCTATGGCTTTACTGTCACTGCAACTCTGGTTATTGGCCGATCTGGCAGGCCCGCTTATTACAATTTTATTGGTACAGACAGCGGTACTAATCCTATTTACTGCAATTGTCACCTTTAGAATTATGGGGAAAAATTACGATGCAGCGGTATTGGTGGCAGGGCAGTGTGGTTTTGGTATGGGGGCAACACCGACCGCAATTGCGAATATTCAGGCAGTAACCAATAGCTATGGTCCATCACATAAAGCCTTTTTAATCGTGCCACTATGTGGTGCATTTTTTATTGATATTGTGAATGCTGTGGTGATTCAGAGCATCATTGCATTTTTTGGTTAAAGGTTAATACGACTTTAATATCATGCAGACATGAAAAAGCCCCATGGTTAGGGGCTAGTCGTATGCACATCTAAGGCACATACTGTAAGAGGCTCATCTCATACTGTAAGCATTAAAACATAAATCTTCAGTAAAAGATAATGAAACATCAACTGTTTAAAATGATTCAATGTAGGAACATCATTTTAATTTAAGTTTGTTCAAACTATAAAATTCAATTTAAATACTTTAGCTTAATATTGAAAATGCTTTTTACATTCTCTGCCAGCAAAGGTTCGGATACTGAGCCGTACCAATTTCAATCAAAAGATTGAGAGAGATCATATTTCTAAAATTTAAATGAAAAGAATTGCTTTTAAATTAAACAATAACATCAAAAGTTTGCTATACAAAGCCTGACCGAGTTCTTAGAATAGCGGCTATTTTTCAATCTTAAAGCGCATTGATGCCAACGCAAGAACAGCTTTTATCCGTCATTTATACCCAAACAGAAATTATAAAACTAGGCCATGATCTGAATGCAGTCATGACACTGATTGCAGATAAAATTCAACAGATTACTGGTGCTCAAGGTGCTGTGGTGGAATTGGATGAAGGCGAAGATATGGTCTATCGCGCAGTGTCGGGCGGGGCAGCACATTTATTGGGTTTACGCCTTGCAAGAGAGAATAGCTTGTCCGGCTTATGTATCGCAGAAAACCGTATTTTATATTGTGAAGATTGTGAAAATGATCCACGGGTAGATCGTCAAGCTTGTCATCGAGTCGGCCTACGCTCTATGGCAGTCGTGCCTTTAATTCATGCCAATGAAGTAGTCGGTGTACTTAAAATCTATTCTGATCAAGTTGCAGCATTTAAACTTCGTGATTTAAAATTATTAAGCTTGATGTCCGAAACATTTGCCGCAGCGATGTATCATGCCACCAAATTTGATGCACAAGTATTATATAAAATGGCAACTCAAGATAGTCTAACCGGACTTGCCAATCGGGCATTATTTTTAGATTGTCTACGGCAACGCATGAGCTTGGCGGAACAGCAACAGCAATCATTAAACGTTTGTATGCTGGATATGGATAGACTGAAATCGATTAATGATCAGTATGGGCATCGAGTAGGAGATGCAGCATTAAAAGAAATTGCAACACGACTAAAAGCAATACTAGACGATGAGGTTGTCATAGCTCGGCTGGGTGGGGATGAGTTTGCACTTATCTTAGATATGAATACTGACCGAAATCAGGCTCTATTAACGATGCAAGATATTTCTCAAGCCTGTGATGCAGTTTTTAATTTTGAAGAAATGAGCTTACAGATTGGTTTAAGTATCGGACTGGCAGTTTATCCTGAAGACGGTGTGGAAATTGAGACATTATTAGAGTGTGCCGATTTACGCATGTATGCGCAAAAACACCAACGTAAGCACCAGGGCATAAATAAAAACCATCAGGTTGGGTTACAGGCCTGATGGTGAAAACAAAAAAAACTGCTTTATAGAATTCTTTTAAAATGTATATTTCACCGTAAAACGGTAACTCCGATCTTCACTTGAATGAACATGTTTGTCCAGAATACCTTCACGGCTATCTGACAGTGGGTCACATTCAGCCGTGTTAAGGTCGTTTGCTAGACAGGATTCATACCAGTACTCGATATCATTTACCTTACGGTTAAACAGGTTTAAGACATCCAGTTTCGCTTCCAGATTTTTGCTGAACTGATAACCCGCTTGCAAGTTAACCAAAGTTGATGAACTGGACTTTACGCTATTATCTTCAATCAGTGAGCGCGGACCAAAATAGCGCATCCGCAGTCCTAAACTCCAAGGTTGGGCGGGTGTGTAAATCACACCGGCAGAAGCTGTTTTATTGATTGCACCCGGAATATATCGGCCCTCTTCAGCATGATCTTTATAACGTGCCTTAGACCAAGCTAGATCGACATCAATCATCCAGTGTTCATTGGGCTGATAAAAATTACTGAACTCAATTCCTTGACGACGGCTTGGGCGGCTGGCTTCCGTGGTACCTGCATCACCGACAAAGAGCAGCTCAGAATCGGAATCCAGTTGCCACAAGGCAAAGGTAGTGCTCAGGTTAGGTAACCATTGTCCACGTATCCCGATTTCAGCATTCTTGGTGCGTACCAGTGGATCGACCGGATCAATGGCTTGCAGATAAGCTTCATCACGCGGATCTGGATTAATTTGAATGGTCGTGCCACGAGCATCATTACTATGAAAGCCATAAGCATAATTTACATAGTATTCAGTATTCGCCCATGGACCAAAAGCCAGATTCAGCTTTGGACTTAGAATATGGTCATCAGTTTTGCCAGAATTTGCTGCCAGGTCTGAATCTACATCAAAATTAAAATAGTCGGCGCGTAAACCTAGAATGCTCTTCAGCCAAGGTGTCCATTGCACCTGATTTTGCCCCCATAGGCCCACATTATATTCTTTCACCTGGTCTTCACGAATGGTATTAAAACGCTGGCGATACTGGGTTTGATACAATCCTAAGCCATCAATATCATCATAGCGAGTAGATGCACCAACCGAGTTAATCACATGGCGGTCTTGCCAGTGTGTCAGCCAGCTGTGTTCAATAGCACCACCAACAATATATCGGTCTTCTGCCTGTTCAAACTGATCACCACGTTTGGCATCAGTCAGATAATAGGTAAAATTGGAAAATAAGTTCAGTTTTGAATGAATACCATAAAGGTTAAATTGAGTCTGCCAATTCTCTTGATTCACCACTTTTTCAAAAGCCAGTGAAGTACGACTGGTTTCTCCACCATCACTGTTATCCAGACTGCCAAAGCGGCCAATCAAATTGTCATCTATTGCACGTTGTGGCACCTGATCAGTCGAATTCCATTCGGAATCATAATGATTAGCCGTCAAGCTCCAGCCACTTTTACTGCTACCTTGAGTATATTTCAGTAAATAGTTCTGTTTTTTTAAGTTCTGTTCATGCTGCCAAGGGCCATCATGACCCAGAAGTTCCATGCCACCAGTCAATTTTCCGCTTTGCAATTCAGTGGTACCTGCAGCGACAACACGCTGGTAATCATTTGAACTCAGTGTGGCCTGAATAAAAGGTCGGTCTAGCTCAGTCACAGTTTTTAAATGGACACTGCCGGCAGAAGCAAAGTCACCATCACGGGCATTGGTAGCACCTTTATGATAGTGCAGATTTTCAATGAGTTCAGGAATCAGGAAATTCAGATCGGTATAACCCTGACCATGCGCATGCGTCACCATATTTAATGGCATTCCATCTACAGTCGTGGCGAAATCTGTGCCGTGATCCAGGTTAAACCCGCGTAAAAAATACTGGTTGGCTTTGCCATCGCCACTATGCTGGGTCACGATCAAACCAGGCACAGTTTCTAATACTTCTGCCGGGCGCAGTAAGGGACGATGTGCTAATTGTTCTCGGGTTACGGTGCCTTGGGATGCCGAATGCGCAATGCCACTATGATCTTCTGCAGTATGTGCAAAGATATGAATCGTTTCTAGCTGCGGATAGAGTGTTCCCCCTGCATGAGCAAAGTTTAATAGCTGACCCGAAGCAAGCAGCATGGCGGATAATACTTTGATCTTCATTTTTAACCCTACAAATCTAATGCACCGCTGTAGAGCAAAATAAATGCCAAGATTCTTGAATTATCAATTAAATGTTATTTTTTAGAGCCTTAAATTTATTGTTGAGTATAAATTTCAATCATTTTCTATGGGTAAAAATAAGGTTGCCGCTTTCTGTCATGGCAACATGATTTAAAGAATAGGGAGACTGACTAGATAGATGAATAAAAAAAGAACTTGAGAAGCTAAATAGCTTAGAAATAAGGATAAATGATCGAAAACGGTGAAAAATGATTTGTTTTGGTGCATTTTTCTTTCATGGATAAGTTCTGAATTATTTAATCTTTTGAGTTAATTTTAAAATAAAAACCATCAGGTTGGGTTGCAGGCCTGATGGTATAAATCAGCAATTTGAAAAAACATCAGATTGAAGCTATTTCCCGCTCAATCACAGGCCATAAATTCTGATGGCTACGTTTAAACATCAACATATGACCAATGGCCTTATGCGCATAACTTTTAGGTTTGAGCTCAATCATCTGGGTTTTTGCGTTCGGGTATAAACGCAATAAATCTTTTACATTGGCTTCAGTGGCGATTTCATCATCCGAAGCCCAGATTGATGTGATCGGGCAGGTGATCTGGGCATGATAGTCATGTGCCGGTGAGATCTTTTTACCAATCGCATTGATGACATAACCCGGTTTACTACAAAATTCTGCCCATTCACGTGCCACATCTTTTGGCAGGTTTTCACCCATACCAATCGCTTGGGTTGGGCCATAGCCTTTGGTGATACGTGCCAATGGGAAAATGATATTGAACATCACTGGCGCTAGTAATTTGGTGCGGCCCCTTAAACCTTTAATATGACCCGTCGATCCGGCAATTGCCACGACTTTTTCCACTTTGACATAGTTTGGGACAATACCCAGCAGCTGTCCACCAGCACTATGACCAAGTAAGATGACCTTTGCTGCCTGAGTTTTAGCTAATAGCGCATCTATCGCAGCCGGAATGTCCAGTTGTCCCCATTGCACAATACTGGCTTTAGACTGCTTAACCGAACCTTTTAAAGATTCCCCAATACCTCGAAAATCAAATACCATTACGGCATAACCCTGAGCTTGCAGCCAACAGCTAAAAATATGATAAAACTGTTTGGTAATGCCAGTCGCAGGACAAATTAATATGGGAGATTTCTTACTTTCAGTCTCAGTGACTGGATAAAAACGTGCACTTAATTGATAGCCATCCTTGCACTTAATGGTCAATGTTTCAAATTCGGACATGCGCTACACTATATTTTTGGGATCATTATCAAGAATTAATCTACACCAGTTCCGGGCAGGAGCGGTTTTAAAACATGACTAAAAAGTCAAAATAATGAACATAATGGAATTAGGATATGCAGCCAATCGAACTTAGTCTGGCAGTTAAACTGGCAATTTTATTTAGTGGAATTTTCTTATGGGTAGGGATGCTGACAGGAGTGTTGAAATATCTGCAGATCCGCAATTCAGCCCAGTCACGGGCACATTATTATGTCGATATTGCCCATCGTAGCAGTTTGTTGTATGCACCAGCCACACTAATTCTTGCGGTATTGGCTTATTATTCTCAATTTTCAGAAACTATAAATCTGATCTGTGTAGTATTGAATCTGGCTTTTTTCAGCTTCTCAATTGGGGCTTATATTCTGCATGGCGTGCTGAAAGACACCACCAACCAATTCAAAAAACCGCATCAATTGGGCAAGGTTCAGTTACCGGGCATATTAATGACTTTGGCGATGATCGGGTTAATTGTGGCAGAACTAGGTGGAACAGGAATCTTACTTTGGGGCGCAACACAGGGGCTGTTTTAGATTATTTTTATTCTGATTGGAAGGAGAAATACTTGAATTGGACTTTTCTTTTTCTTCTACCACATGGATGAGTGGTCAAGTCATCCATGTGGTTCAACATCAAGGTTAATTAGCGATATTTCTGGTCAATGACCACCCATAGGTAAAATGCAGCCGAGACGATCAGCGCATACGCTAAATACTCTGGCTTTAAATTGCCTTGAATTACGCAGTGAACGATTAAAGTCAACATTAGCGCAAAGGTAGTGCTTAGAAACACCACAAGGTTAGAATTGGCTTTAAGAGCGTCAATGAAGACTTGCTTTTTGAAATGTACTGATAACATCTCCATCCCTCCTATTTTTAGTGTTATTGATGTCCAAAACTGAGTGGATTGATCAGAATTGAACATACAGTTGTACTTCGAATACCAGAACTTTTCAATAGCTCCGGATGACTGTTCTGGTGAAATACAGCAACTTTAGTCGTAGAGCTATAAAAATTGTCAAAGTACAGTAATTTACCTGGACCATTTAAATGCTTAAATTAGGGTTTAAGGCGGTGTTGGGTGATAAAACTTAAATGGCACAAGCAGAAAAATGCAAATTTTACGCCAAAATATGTAGTTTACTCGGCAGAGAATGTAAGCACGTGTATGTGGGATGCTGAAGAATTATAAAATTTGTTAGAATATTGATATAAGTAAATGAAATTGAATAATTTTGGAAATGATTAGGGTAGTTTAGCTAAACGAATGGTTAAATTGTGTATCAGCTAAATTTTTATCTACTTTTAATTGAGCGCTTGCTTAGCGATAATCATGCAGTGAATTGAACCAATAAATGTCCGTTTGGGTAAAACCTGACAAATATTGATCACGCTTAAATCGTATTCTGGGTAAAAAGACGATTTATTGACACTGCGCAGAAAGATTAGTTTCTGATACGGTCAATCACAGCTGAAATCACGAGAACAATCAGGGCTGGGATAAGCCATGCCATGTTTTGCTCAGAAAGCGGCAAATTCTGAAGTGCAGCAGGTAAATCAAAACCGGCAACTTTAAGACCATCAAATATACCGAAAATAAATGCAACCAGTGTGGTTGGTGCAACAACTTGAGCGGGCTTTTTAAAGAAATGTCCACAGAAACTCAGCAGGATCACTGCAATTGCAGGCGGATAAATCGCGCTCAGTACAGGCACAGAAACGGCAATCAGTTTGGTCAAACCAAGGTTTGAAATCACCAGCGAGAAGCCAACCAAAACAAATACAAAGGCTTTGTATGGTAAACGGGTAATCGATGAGAAATATTCAGCACATGCACAGGTCAGGCCGATCGCAGTTACCATGCAGGCAACAAAGATCATGATTGCAAGGAAATAGGCACCCATATCACCAAAGGCATGTTGTACGTAAGCATGCAGAATAATCGCACCATTGGCAGCATTTGGGGCAACTTCATGACTACCCAGACCCAATTTAAACAGGCTAAGGTAAACTAGGGTTAAGCCGATCCCGGAAATAATGGCAGCATTTACCGCATATTTGGTAATCAGCTTACGGTCAGTGACCCCACGAGAAGTAATTGCACGCACAATCACGATACCAAAGACCAAGGCACCCAAAGTATCCATAGTCAGATAGCCATTGACGATGCCTTCAGTGACCGGGCTAGAAACATAATTACCAATCGCAGCAGGTGGATTACTGGCAGGAATAAGAACTGCAGCTACACCTAAAATGACCAAGGCAATAATTTTCAATGGAGACAGGAAGTAACCCACAGTATCCAGAATTTTATTTGGGTACAGCGAAACCAGTGTCACTACAGCAAAATAGATCACACTATAGATCAGCAGATTACTTGGCTCATTACCAAAATAAGAGGAGAAACCAATTTCATAGGAAACGGTTGCAGTACGTGGTGTTGCGAATAAAGGTCCAACAGTGAGATAACAAACCACGGTCAGTAAAAGACTTGCGGCTTTACCTAAAGGTGAACTTAAGATCTGGATTGAACCTTCAACACGAGACAGTGCCACGATGGTGATAACAGGCAGGCCAACTGCAGTAACCAGGAAACCTAGAGCAGCTAACCATACATGCTCACCGGCTTGTTGAGCCACAATCGGTGGAAAGATAATGTTGCCGGCACCGATGAACAGTGCAAAGGTCATAAAACCTAAGGCAACAATATCCCGAGTACGGAGACTTGTCATAGAGGGAGAATAAACGCACAAAAGAAAGCGATTTTAAAGGAAATATGCTGATTTTTGGAGCACCTTTTGGCTTGAGCCTCGATGAATTTCCTTGAGTAATTTTCTGTTTAACTGATAGGTAGAACTTTGGTGAAAATAAATTTATGAATTCAATCAAATAAATTTATAATTCATAAAAATCATCATAAATTATCAATATTTTTAAAAAATCCTGAATAGTTTTATTTGTTTAATCTATAAGCAATACATGTTTTAAATATACATTTTCCGATCACTGTTATTGAAGGAATTCACCGCATCTTTCGAAAAAAGGGTCTATAATTCAATGATTGACCAAGAGGATGAACACATGAGAGCTTCGACGATAAGTCTTAAAACTGAACAGGATATCGAAAAACTTCGTATATCGGGCCGTCTGGCTGCTGAGGTTTTAGCAATGATCGGAGAGCATGTGAAGCCAGGTGTCACGACAGAATACCTGGATGACATCTGTAATGATTTTATTGTGAATAAACTCCATGTTATTCCGGCGAATGTGGGGTATTACGGTTATACCAAGACTACCTGCATTTCACCTAATGAAGTGGTGTGTCATGGCATTCCATCAGCAACTACCGTATTAAAAGATGGCGATATCATCAATATCGATGTTGCGATTATTAAAGATGGCTATTTTGGTGATACTAGTAGAATGTACTATGTTGGTACGCCTTCGGCTGAAGCGAAAAAACTGGTTGAAACCACTTATGAAGCAATGGTCGCCGGTATTCATGCGGTTAAACCGGGTGCAACCTTGGGTGATATCGGTTATGCAATCCAGTCTGTGGCACATCGCGAAGGTTATAGTATCGTACGTGAATACTGTGGTCATGGCATAGGTAAGGTGTACCATGAACAGCCAAACATTCTGCACTATGGTCAACCGGGTCAGGGTCTGGTGCTAAAAAAAGGCATGGTATTCACTATTGAGCCAATGGTGAATCTGGGTAAAGCGCGTGTTAAAGAACTTAAAGATGGCTGGACAGTGGTGACTGCAGATAAATCGTTATCTGCGCAGTGGGAGCATATGGTTTATGTGACTGACACTGGCTTTGAATTGTTATCTCCATGGCCAGAAGGCACGGGCTCTTATCCTACAATTTAAATAAGAGACAAATCTCTGATTGTGAAACACTGATTTTTAAAAAATCAGTGTTTTTTTTAATTGTAAATGAGCATACACATACGTTTTCAAAACAATACAAAATACTACGACTTGTAGTGGTGCAAATGAGATTCATTCTCTATATTTATATGAGTTAGATAGATAAGTTGTATCAATCTCTTTTATTTATTCTTGCTCGTATAATTAACTGATTAAGAACCAAGAGAACGATCTAAGCGATATATTTTTTGATTTACAGAGTAAATATTGTTACCCCTTAATGCTGTAGTGACTCTGACTAGCTCATCCTCCTTAGATGAGCTTTTTTTTACCTATCTATTAATAAGTACAAATTCATATTAGTTGTGATGCAGGTGCTCAACCAGATAATCGATAAAGACCCGAACAGCAGGTAACAAGCCACGACGTGACGGATAAACCATATGGAAAATACCATGTGCTGCTTTCCATTCCGGAAGTACACGTACCAGTTCACCACGTTCGACATATTGCTGCACGACGTTATCAGGTAACAGGGTAATACCACACCCTGAAGCAGCCAGTTGTGCCAGCATGCTTAGATCGGAGCCCAGTACTGTTGGCATAACGCGGATCTTTTTCTGTTGTTGAATATGATTGTGTAATATCAAAAACTGTTCAGTATGTTCATCCGCCATGCTCAGGATTTTATGCTCGGACAATTCTTCCGGATTTTTCAGATGACCAAATTCATTCAGATAGCCCTGACTGGCAAATAGATGCTGTTCGATCTGGTCAAACTGACGGATTACCAGATTTGGATCATCATCCAGACTGGAACGGACGCGTAGGGCAATATCAAAACCTTCATTGATGATATCCACACGACGGTTCGTGACCATCATCTGAATTTTGATTTCAGGATATTGTTTCAGGAATGCAGGGAGAATCCGCGCGATTTCGTTTTGTGCAATGGATACTGGCAGGCTGAGTTTAATAATGCCGCGTGGTTCAGTACTGAGATGATCGACCAGATCATGGGCGGCTTGGGCGGCACTGAGCATAACCTGGGCATGACGGTAAATGTTCATACCGATATCAGTCACAGCAAAATGACGTGAGCTACGTTGAATTAGCCGAACACCGAGACGTTCTTCCAGATTATAAACCCGGCGACTGAGTTTGGATTTGGGAATGTCAGTGGCGCGTTCTGCTGCACTAAAGCCACCATGTTCCACCACTTGGGCAAAACAATAAAAGTCATCCAGATCTGTCAGCATGAGTTCATTCCATATACGCAACAATAAGGTGATTAAAGAATTATTGTTGCAATGTGTCAATGCTGACTTTGTCTTTTTATTGACTATCTAGCTTCATTGAGCAATTTATCTTTCAGATATTGCATGCCTTGGGTAGCAGTCATGGCAATTTTCTCAAATTGAGGAGGTAAGTGCTGCTGATTGGCTTTAGGATCAATATAGTAAGCGCTGCAATTTGATGGAATCTCATGAATCAAGCCAGCAACCGGATAAACCTGCAAGCTGGTACCAATCACAATAAAAATATCAGTATTCTGCACACAGTCCTGTGCTTCTGCATAAGCAGGTACAGCTTCACCAAACCATACAACATGCGGACGCAGTGGATAGCCATCTGTACAGAGGTGTTTATTAAGATCCAGTTCAGCTCCATCAATTGGATAAAACTCGGTGGTGTATTGCGCTTTTGGTCCAGACGTTTTTGCCAGCCGGATATTGCCATGCAGGTGAATGACTTTTGAACTTCCAGCACGTTCATGTAGATCATCAATATTCTGGGTAATCACATGTATGTCATAAGCAACTTCCAATTCAGCAATCATTTGATGCGCAGCATTGGGTTGTGCAGCCAGAATCTTTTTGCGCCGTTCATTATAGAAGCGCTGTACCAGTTCGGGATCACGTCGCCATGCTTCTGGTGTTGCCACATCTTCTACGCGATGCTGTTCCCAAAGACCATCACTGTCGCGGAAGGTATTGATTCCGCTTTCAGCACTCATACCTGCACCAGAAAAGACCACCAGTTTTTTCATTTTGTTTCTTTTTTCCTCTAAGCTGCGTGATTGCTGTGCTTAGCACTGGCTTTTAAGAATGCCGCGATTTCCTTGCTAAATTTTACCGGTTCAGTCAAAAGTGGAGTATGCCCGGATTTTTCAAAACGTACCTGTTTGGCATGTGGAATGCTTTGGGTAATCAGGGTTTGACCTTCAACTGGATAAAGTTTGGATTGTGAGCCGCTAAGGAAAGTCACCGGGCATTTTAGTTTTTGAATCGCCGCACGGTAATCTTCTCGATGGTAAAGATAATTATTGATATACCAGGCCATATAGTCGACCCGGTTTGATGGTAATAGCAGACTTTGCAGGCGTGGCTGATTCATAATCCATTCAAAGGCTTTCAGGCTGTATTTATTGTTATTTTGCAAGCCAATAAACTGCAGCCAAAGTTTGGCAATCTGATGGCGAGTGTTACTGTCCAAATCTTTAATGTATTTTACATTCTGATGTGGTGCCAGTAATTCTGAAATCTGGGTCAGAATAGAAATAAATACCGGATGATGTTCACCAAACAGGCCATAGCCCCAACTGTCATCTACCGGGATTTTTGGGGTCTGGTCAATATGCAGATAAGCAGTGATATGCTCGGCGAAATCAGCATAGTGCATACCATGCATGGCCGTAGTAGCACCCATGGAATATGCAATCACCATCACCTTATCAAGATGTAATTGCTGGATTACCGACTGCACATCCAGCCAGTGACTGGAAATCGCATCCATATCTGGAATCTTGCAATCACTGGAAGCACCAAAACCGCGCCACTCCGGAATAATAAATCTGAACTGATGCCGATGCGGATAGAGGAAAGCCGCCCATTGCCAGCTCAACATCCCCAGGCCGGACAACACCAGTACCGGCTGACCCTGTCCATATTCGCGTACAAAAAGCATTTCGCCATCGGGCATTTTGTAATATGACATCGACTGAGTCCTTATTTTTATATGCTAGCCAGCAGCTGCATTATTAAATTGTTTTAATTTTGGAATCATGATTTCTAACCAGCTAATCCAGCCTACTTCCAGATCGATACCCAGTTGCAGAATCATTTTATGAATATACAGTGTGCGGTTATTTTCGTCAGCTGTTGCAAAATCTTTGGCAAAAATCTGTCGGTAAATATTCAGTTTTTCCCGGTGCAACTCTAGGTGCCTTTCCAATTCTGGCAAAATAGTATTGCTGCCCATTTGGGCTTCAGCACGTAAGCGTACCATTAGTTCTTCACGCAGTTGAGCCGGTGGACTTTGTTCCAGCATCCAGTTGGCCAGTTCTTCACGTCCTGGACGTTCTACCTGATAAGTCTTTTTACGTGAACCGCTATCTTCATCTTCTATGGTAGAGATCCAGCCTTTTTGTAACATGGCATTCAGTTCACGATAGATCTGCTGATGGGTGGCATTCCAGAAAAAGCCCATCGAACGGTCAAAACGGCGTCCTAACTCAATACCGGTACTTGGTTTTTCCAGTAAACTGGTCAATAGAACATGCGATAAAGACATAAACGTCTCAAGAAAAATGACTCGAGATTATTATGCAACATGTTGCATAAAAATCAATTCTGAACTATAAATTAATGCAACAAGTTGCATAAAAGCTGATGACTGAGGGGAATTTCACATCAGCCGATATAAAAATAGCCAGCTGACAGGCACGCTAAGGAGTCGAAATGTCAAAGTATCCGCATTTACTTGCCCCATTAGATCTGGGCTTTACCACATTAAAAAACCGGGTTCTGATGGGTTCTATGCACGTTGGGTTGGAGGAAGCTCCAGGTGGTTATGATCGTATGGCGGTATTCTATGCTGAACGTGCCAAAGGGGGGGTGGCCCTGATTGTGACTGGTGGCATTTCGCCAAATGATCACGGTGTGACTTTCCAAGGCGGCTCCAAGCTCGACACGATAGAAGAAGCTGAAAAGCACAAGGTAATTACTCAAGCAGTGCATGAAGCTGGCGGCAAGATCGCCATGCAGATTTTGCATACCGGACGTTATTCCTATCAGGCTGAAAATGTGGGGCCGTCTGCGATTCAGGCGCCAATCAATCCGGTCAAACCGCATGCCTTAACTTCGAGTGAAGTCCAGCAGACTATTGATGATTTTGCCAACTGTGCACGCTTAGCCCAATATGCCGGTTATGACGGTGTGGAAATCATGGGATCGGAAGGCTATCTGATCAATGAATTTATTGCCGCGCGTACCAACCACCGTGATGACGAGTGGGGTGGCAGTTATGAAAACCGTATCCGCTTCCCGATTGAAATTGTGCGTCGGACCCGTGAAAGCGTAGGTGAGAATTTTATTATCATCTATCGTCTGTCCATGCTGGATCTGGTTGAAGGTGGTTCAACGCTGGAAGAAGTGATTCAGCTGGCACAGGAAATCGAAAAAGCAGGTGCAACGATTATCAATACCGGGATTGGCTGGCATGAAGCGCGTATTCCAACCATTGCGACCAAAGTGCCACGTGCAGCTTTTACCTGGGTAACTGAAAAGCTAAAAGGTTCAGTCAAGGTTCCTTTAATTACCTCAAACCGTATCAATACCCCAGAAATGGCAGAATATGTCCTGGCTGCCGGTCATGCGGATATGGTTTCCATGGCGCGGCCGATGCTGGCGGATGCAGAGTTTGTGGTAAAGGCGGAGCAGGGCCGTAGTGATGAAATCAATACCTGTATTGGCTGTAATCAGGCTTGTCTGGATCATATTTTCTCGATGAAAATTGCGACCTGTCTGGTTAATCCGCGCGCCTGCTATGAAACTGAACTGATTTTTAAAGAAGTGTCTACACCAAAAAATATTGCAGTAATTGGTGCGGGTCCAGCTGGTTTAAGTTTTGCGATTTATGCTGCAGGTCGTGGTCATCGTGTTACTGTCTTCGAGGCATCTAATCAGATTGGCGGTCAGTTTAATATTGCCAAAACTGTTCCAGGCAAAGAAGAATTCTACGAAACCATTCGTTACTTTAAACGCCAGATCGAATTGCAACCCCGTATTCAGCTCAAACTGAATCATACAGCGACTTTTGAGCAGCTGGTATCTTCAGAATTTGATGACATCGTCGTAGCGACTGGGGTGAATCCACGTCAGCTGGATATTCCAGGCATTGATCATCCAAAAGTCCTGTCTTATCTGGATGTACTAAAAGAGCGTAAGCCTGTGGGCCAGCATGTTGCCATTATTGGTGCAGGCGGTATTGGTTTTGATACAGCGGAATATTTAAGCCATGAAGGTGAAAGTGGCAGCGTTAATCCGCAGAAATTCTATGATGAATGGGGAATCGATACCGATTATGACAATGTTGGTGGTTTAAAACAGCCAAGTGTAGAACAGCCAAGTCGTGAAATTTACTTGATGCAGCGTAAAGCAAAATCCGTGGGCGCAGATCTGGGCAAAACAACCGGATGGATTCATCGTACAGGCCTGAAACACCGTCACGTAAAAATGATCCCTGGTGTCAGCTATGAAAAAGTGGATGATCAGGGCTTGCATATTACAGTCAACGGTCAGCCAACGTTGCTTGAAGTAGATAATGTCATCATCTGTGCAGGTCAGGAATCTTATACTGCCATGTTTGATGAACTGAAACAGTCAGGCAAGAGCGTGCATCTGATCGGGGGGGCTAAAGAAGCCGGTGAACTGGATGCCAAGCGCGCGATTCGTCAAGGTGCTGAATTGGCAGCAGTGATTTAAAAATATTAAAAACTGCATTTCCGTTTTTTGTTTGCAAACTAAGATTTGTAGTGATGTAAACAAATGGATATGTAATTTTCCCTCTCCTTTAATAAAGGAGAGGGTTAGGGAGAGGATTTAACTATTAAATATATGACTCCCCCTTGCGAAGTAGAACTTCTCACCTTTAAAAAAGGGCGAAACTGCTTTCTAACAGAAAGGGGATCATATTTAAAGGCATCAATCTTTAGCGTTTCTATGCGGAAATTTAAAAAACAACAAAGGACCCAAAAATGACTCTACAAACCACCAAAGCTTCACTCGCATTCTGGCACGAAATGTTGGAAAGCCGTGACATGAATATTCTGAATGAATTACTCGCAGATGAAGTGGTATTTCGTTCACCAGTGGCATTTAATCCATACTCAGGTAAGCCTGTAGTCTTTTTTATTTTGACTAATGTGATTCAGGTCTTCGAGAACTTTACGTATCACCGTACTTTCTGTTCAGAAGACGGTAACCATGTTGTACTTGAGTTTTCTGCCAATGTGGGGGATAAGAAATTAAAGGGTATCGATATGATTCAGTTCAATGATGAAGGAAAAATTATCGACTTCGAAGTGATGATTCGGCCGAAGTCAGGTCTTGAAGCGCTTGCTGCACAAATGGGACAGCGGATGATGGCCTTCCAAAACTAGTCTGATTCAGGAGCCATCATATAACCCGGCATGAAATTTGTAAGTCACTGAAGGACAACTGGATGGAAAGACAAATGAAAATGTTGATAAAAAAAGTAGTTCAGCTTTCAGGTGAATATTTGGACCGTGTGATTGGTGCGGACACGCCTACTTTATATTACAACCCAAATGGCGTATTTCAGAACCTGATTGATCATTTACCACAATTAAAGCAAAAATACCGTCCTACACCGTGGCTATGCAATGCGCATGCCCATATTCTGTATTTTGACTTGATCAAAAAGAAAACTATCAAACTAAAATATGATGCAATTGAGCAGCTGAACATGTCTGATGGCGGAATCACTGGTATTGCCTGGTATGGACTCGACCTGCCAGTAGATACGCCAACGATTGTTTTACTGCATACCATTACCGGTTCACCAGAATCAATGGGTGAGCTGGTCAGAGATCTGCATCTGTACACGGGTTGGCGAGTGGCATTATGTTTACGCCGTGGTCATGCCAATTTGCCGATGCCTGTTCCGAAAATGAACCTGTTTGGCTCCACTCAGGATTTACGTGAACAGTTACTTTATATTCAGGATAAATTCCCGCAATCTGAACTATATGGTGTAGGTTCTTCCGCTGGCACAGGTTTGTTGGTACGCTATCTGGGAGAAGAGGGTGAGCAAACTCCACTCAAAGCAGCCTTTGCACTGTGTCCGGGCTATAACACTGAAAGTGGTTTTGCTTATGTGCATCCATTTTATAGTAAGGTTATGGCTAAAAAATTACTGAAAAAATTTATTCATCCTTATCAGGACACCTGGAAAAATATACCTTCCTGGGAGCAGATTCTTTCCGTTCAAAATCTGGCCGATTTTGAGAAGCTGTATTTTCAGCTGGCTGGCTATGAAGACTATGAAACCTATACCAAGGCCACGAACCCAATTTATGTCTTTGAAAATGTCAAAATCCCATTGATGATTCTGAATGCAGAAGACGACCCAGTCTGTCATATTAATAATCTGCATCCATATAAAGACCGTATCCGTGCCATGCCGAATATTATTGTAGTTACTACGAAAAGGGGCAGTCATTGCGGTTTTTATCAGGGCTTAACCAGAACTGAATCATGGGCTACTCGTCTTATGGCACAGTATCTGAAGCAGCTTTCTATGGCCGCGGCAGCAATAGAAGAAGCAGAACCTGAATACGTAGCATTAAAAAACCCAGCATAAGCTGGGTTTTTAACTGAAAAATAATCAGTTTTCAAGTGCTGGCGTAGCAGCTGCAATGGCTTCTGCCACAGCATCATCCTCTGACTGTTCTGCACCTGAATTGGTTTTAGGCTTGTATTCAGTCTCAGAATCCTGGGTGTTTGGTGCTTGAGCAGGTTGTGATGCTGCCGGTGCTGTAGCAGGAGTACTTTGAGCAGGTCGAGTTTCACGACGAATTTCAGTTGTGGTATTCGGCGTTTCTTCACGAATCACTTCAACTGTTTCAGGAATTTCCTCAATTAAAGGCTGATCTTGTTCTGCTGGTTCCAGTGTTTCGAAATTCGGCTGTTCTACTGGGGTTGCTTCCGATGCTGCAGCAACTTCAGTCTGTTCCTCTTCCTTTGGAGCTTCTTTCTTTACACATGCAGTAAGTAAAAGTCCGGTTGCAAGCGCGCCACAGATTAAAAGTTTCTTATTCATCATTACTTCATAGGTAAATGTAGAGGGGATTACAATATTATAGCAGTAAATTAGCAGATAGAAATGATCTGAACTTACTCTAATTTTTTATCGGAAATGCTGCTAGAATAGTCAATTGTTTATTGTTCTTTGAATTGATGCGGATTGACTTTGCTTTCTAGGTGCAAGGTAAAGTAAAATTGCGCAACATTGCAGGCCTATTTAGGCTCGATTGTACGAGAAACCCAATGACCCATTTTATTTTCGTTACTGGTGGTGTTGTATCATCACTAGGTAAAGGTATTTCAGCTGCTTCTGTTGCTGCACTTTTAGAAGCCCGTGGTTTAAAAGTGACCATGGTAAAAATGGATCCATACATTAATGTCGATCCGGGGACCATGAGCCCATTCCAACATGGTGAAGTTTTTGTTACAGAAGACGGTGCTGAAACAGACTTAGACTTGGGTTACTACGAACGTTTCTTACGTCGTGCGAAAATGACCAAACTGAATAACTTCACATCAGGTCGTGTTTACCAGGATGTTCTGAATAAAGAACGCCGTGGTGACTACCTGGGTGGTACTGTGCAAGTTATTCCACACATTACTGATAATATTAAAGAACGTGTACTTCGCGCTGGTGAAGGTTATGACGTTGCGATCGTTGAGATCGGCGGTACAGTAGGTGACATTGAATCTCTCCCATTCATGGAATCTGTACGTCAGTTAATGGTTGAACTTGGTCACAAGCGCACGATGCTTATGCACTTAACGTTACTCCCATACATTAAGTCTGCAGCAGAATTAAAAACCAAACCAACACAGCACTCTGTTAAAGAACTTCTGTCGATTGGTATTCAGCCAGACATTCTGATCTGTCGTACTGAACACGATGTTGATGCAGATACTACGCGTAAAATTGCACTGTTCACTAACGTTGAAGCACGTGCCGTTGTGGTATGTAAAGATGCACGTTCGATCTACCAGATTCCACGTACTTTCTATGAACAAAATGTTGACGATTTAATCTGTGAACGTTTTGGTTATAACGACCTTCCTGAAGCTGACTTAACAGATTGGGATAACGTTGTAGAAGCTTTACTGAACCCTGAATACACAGTGCGTGTTGCAATGGTCGGTAAATACGTTGAACTTCCAGATGCATATAAATCTGTGAATGAGGCACTTTTACACGCAGGGATTCAAAATCGCGTTAAAGTTCAGATCGACTATGTTAATGCTGAAGAGCTTGAAAGTCAGGATGTAAGCGAAGTACTGAAAGATGCTGACGCGATCCTGGTTCCAGGTGGTTTCGGTGAACGTGGTACTGAAGGCAAGATGCAGGCAATTAAATACGCCCGTGAAAATGGCGTACCGTTCCTGGGCATCTGCTTGGGTATGCAGTTGGCAGTAATTGAATATGCACGTAACGTTGCCGGTATTGCTGACGCAACCTCGACTGAATTCAACCGTTCAACCAAATCTCCATTGATTGGTCTGATCACTGAATGGTTAGATGAGCGTGGTGAAGTGCAACAGCGTTCTGTAGATTCTGACCTTGGCGGTACAATGCGTCTAGGTGCACAGAAGTCTGAACTGGTACCAGGAACCAAGACTGCTGCTGTGTACGGCTCTGATGAAATCATCGAACGTCACCGTCACCGTTACGAAATGAACAACCGTTATATCCCAGTGCTGGAAGAGAAAGGCATGAAGATTTCTGGTTATTCACCAGTACAACATTTAGTAGAAACTGTTGAAATTCCTGAACATCCTTGGTTTATTGCGGTACAATTCCATCCGGAATTTACAAGTTCACCACGTGATGGTCATCCATTATTTGCTGGCTTTATCGACGCTGCGAAAAAACAGCATCAAAAAGCGCAATAATCGGTGTCAGGACACAACTAGGAAGTTTAAATGTCGCAGTTAAAACCACAAGAGATTGTATGTTTAGGCGATATACAAATGGCAAATCATTTGCCATTTGTACTATTCGGCGGGATGAACGTACTCGAGTCCAAAGACTTGGCTTTTGAAATTGCAGAAACTTATGTAGATATCTGTAAACGTTTGGGAATCCCATACGTATTCAAGGCAAGTTTTGATAAAGCCAACCGTTCAAGTTTGAACTCTTTCCGTGGCCCAGGTCTGGAAAAAGGTCTCGAGTGGTTAGCGGACATTAAAAAACACTTTAATGTGCCGATCATTACCGATGTACATGAGCCGTATCAAGCAGCTCCTGTGGCAGAGGTTGCCGACATTATTCAGTTGCCGGCTTTCTTAAGTCGTCAGACTGATCTGGTTGAAGCAATGGCAAAAACCGATGCTATTATCAACATCAAGAAAGCGCAGTTTCTTGCTCCACATGAAATGCGCCACATTCTGCACAAGTGTCTGGAAGCCGGAAATGACAAGCTGATTCTTTGTGAGCGTGGCTCTGCATTTGGCTATAACAACCTGGTTGTAGACATGCTGGGCTTCGACATCATGAAAGAAATGAATGTGCCAGTATTCTTCGATGTGACCCATGCGCTGCAAACGCCGGGCGGTCGTGCTGATTCTGCGGGCGGTCGCCGGGCGCAAATTACCACTTTGGCTCGTGCAGGTATGGCCACTGGTCTTGCTGGTTTATTCCTGGAAGCTCATCCAGATCCTGAACATGCCAAATGTGATGGTCCTTGCGCACTTCGTATGTCGCAACTTGAGCCATTCCTGGAGCAGCTGAAAGAATTGGATACCTTGGTCAAAGGTTTCAAAAAGCTAGATACACACTAAATTAGATATATATTGATGCCTTCTAAAGCATCGCGTTATTCATCAACTGAGGAATTGTTCATGAGTCAAATCGTTGACATTCGTGCACGTGAAATTTTGGACTCTCGTGGTAACCCAACCATCGAAGCAGACGTAATCTTGGCATCTGGCGTAGTTGGCCGTGCATGTGCACCATCGGGTGCTTCAACTGGTTCTCGTGAAGCTTTAGAACTTCGTGACGGTGATAAATCACGTTACTTGGGTAAAGGCGTTAAAACTGCTGTTAACAACGTTAACACAGTAATTCGTGATGCATTATTGGGTAAATCAGTCTTTGAACAAAAAGATATTGATAACACCATGATCGCGCTTGACGGTACGGAGAACAAAGAAAAACTAGGTGCAAACGCAACTCTGGCTGTATCTTTGGCTGCTGCACGTGCTGCTGCTGACGAAAAGAAAATTCCTCTTTTTCAATATATCGCAGACCTTCGTAACAACAGCATTTTAACCATGCCTGTTCCAATGATGAACATCCTGAACGGTGGTTCACACGCGGACAACAACGTTGACATTCAAGAGTTTATGATTGAGCCTGTAGGTTTCACTTCATTCTCTGAAGCACTTCGCGCTGGCGCTGAAATCTTCCATTCACTTAAATCAGTACTTAAAAAACAGGGTTTAAATACTGCTGTTGGTGATGAAGGTGGTTTTGCTCCGAACTTACGTTCAAACGAAGAAGCGATCACTGTTATTCTTGAAGCAATTGAAAAAACTGGCTACAAAGCGGGTTCTGACATCATGCTTGCGCTTGACTGTGCGTCTTCAGAATTCTACAAAGATGGTCAGTACATTCTTGCAGGTGAAGGCAATAAAGCATTCACAAGCAACCAGTTCTCTGACTACCTTGCAGGTCTGGTAAATCAGTACCCGATTATCTCGATTGAAGATGGTCTGGATGAATCTGACTGGGAAGGCTGGTCTTACCTGACTTCGATTCTGGGTGACAAGATCCAGCTGGTTGGTGATGACCTGTTCGTTACGAATCCTAAGATTCTGCAACGTGGTATCAACGAGAAAGTAGGTAACTCTATTCTAATCAAGTACAACCAGATCGGTACTTTGACTGAAACTTTAGATGCAATCTACCTTGCAAAAGCAAACGGTTACTCTACTGTAATTTCTCACCGTTCAGGTGAAACTGAAGATTCAACTATTGCGGATCTTGCAGTAGGTACAGCAGCAGGTCAAATCAAGACTGGTTCACTTTGCCGTTCTGACCGTGTAGCGAAATATAATCAATTACTTCGTATCGAAGAATTGACTAATGCTGCATATCGCGGTAAAGCTGAATTCAAAGGTTTGAACTAAGCGATTATCGTTGATGTTAAATGTATTCGACTCTTTGATGAGTAAAGTACTGTTGGGCCTTGCGATCCTTGTGATCGCAGGGTTTCAATATTTATACTGGTTTGGTGAGGGTGGCTATCAAGACCATCAGGCACTGACACAGAAAATACAACAACAAGTAGAACTGAATGAAGAGCTGAAAGAGCGCAACCGTGTGCTGGCAGCTGAAGTTTATGATCTGAAAAATGGTGATCAAGCCATTGAAGAACATGCACGTCTGGATCTGGGTTTAATTAAGCCGCATGAGACTTTTGTGCAGATGAGTACTATCAGTACCCAATATAAACCGATTTATCTCGATCAAAATTCTAAAGTAGACCTGCGTACCAATGAGTCAGCTGAAAATTCAAGCACACCATAAATTATGGGCTATCATTCCAGCTGCAGGTTCGGGTAGCAGATTCTCTAAAACAGAACTAAAGCAATATCAAATGATTCAGGAGCGTACTGTTCTTGAACATACGGTTGCACGTCTGAATCAACTTCCGCTGACCGGTTATGTGTTGGCGATCGGTAGTCAGGATGATGTTGCTATAACCTTGCCATTTTCAAATCAGGATAAAGCCCATTTTTGTGCCGGCGGTACAGAGCGGGTCAATTCTGTCCTCAATGCCTTAGCTTACCTAACTGAAATCACTTCAGAAGAAGATTGGGTATTGGTACATGATGCGGCACGTCCATGTGTCAGTCAAAATGCATTGATTGATCTGGTCAATACGGCGACTGAAACTGATCAAGCTGCTATTTTGGCAATTCCAGTCCGCGATACCTTAAAGCGCGTCGTACAAGGTCAGGATATCGAAACTACAGTAGACCGTTCGACTCTCTGGCAGGCTCAAACACCACAAATGGCCAAACTAGGCCGGTTAAAACATGCCATTGAACAGGCATTACAAGATGGTGCCAATATTACCGATGAAGCCAGTGCACTTGAGCATGTAGGTGAAACCGTACGTGTGGTACAGGGGCGATCTGATAATCTCAAAATTACCTATCCGGATGACCTAGAACTGGCTCGTCTGATTCTGGCAGCACAAGCCTAAATTTATTTGAAGAAATACATAATAAATAGAGCACTGGCGATCAATTCTCCGCTGCTTTCACTTATAATTTCGCCATTGTTAGTTTTGAACCTTTTGTCACAATGATACCTTCACAGCAGTATCGTTTTTTACGACAATCCGCACGTGATGGATTGAGTATAAAACACGATTCCTCAAGATGGACCAAGCTACATCTGGACCCGTGGTTGCTATGCTTCCTGTTACTGAATGCTGCCTTGGGGTTGATGGTAGTTTATAGTGCGACCTCTGAAAACTCAGGCATGGTGATCCGTCAGGCGATCAGTTTTGGTGTCGGTTTTGTGGTGATGTTTATCTGTGCGCAGGTTCCGCCAAAAGTGTATCAAGCCGCAAGCCCGTATTTTTATGCCTTCGGGATTTTTATGCTGCTGCTGGTCTTTGTGATTGGTGAAAGACGACTCGGAGCAACACGCTGGATTACTTTGCCGGGCGTGGGAAGTATGCAGCCGAGTGAAGTGATGAAATTTGCCATGCCACTGATGATGGCTTGGTACTTTGCCCGCAAACCATTTCCACCGAAGTTTATGCATATTGTTGGTGCCTTGATTTTACTAGGTATTCCATTTGTGCTTGTGGCATTGCAGCCTGACTTGAATATCGGTCTGGTGATTCCGGGGATCTTTGTTTTATTTCTGAGTGGTATGTCCTGGCGCTTGATTGGCGGTGCAATGGCAGCATTAGCTGTGGTCGCACCATTAATGTGGATGTTCTTGTTACAGGAATATCAGAAAAAACGTGTCCTGACGCTATTTGATCCTGAATCGGATGCACTCGGTGCAGGCTGGAATATTATCCAGTCTAAAATCGCCATTGGTTCTGGAGGAATGACTGGCAAAGGTTATTCGCAAGGGACACAGTCACATCTGGGTTATCTGCCAGAGCATCATACTGACTTTATTATGTCGACTTATGCCGAAGAATTTGGTTTTATCGGTGTATTTTTATTATTTAGTCTGTTTACCGCTATTATTATTCGTTGCTTAATGATCGGAATGAACAGCTTTCATAACTTTGGCCGTCTATATGCGGGTGCTACAGGTCTAACCTTTTTCTTTTTCGTATTCCTGAACTCAGGCATGGTGAGTGGTATCCTTCCAGTGACAGGAGATCCATTACCACTGATGAGTTATGGCGGAACCGCTGTGATTTCTTTGCTCGCCGGTATGGGTATTGTGATGTCAATCCATACCCATCGCTAAATAATAGAAGAAAAGAAAATGCCAGATTTATTCTGGCTTTTTTATTGCTTGAGATTTTATGTTATAAATATTCAATAACTTAGATAAATAACTATATTTGCATATTGGGGTCGAGATGAAGAGGTTAATGCTGGTGATTGGACTTGTAGGATTGTCAGCAACTGTATGGGCAAAGCCATTGAGTTCAGCGGAATTTAAATCTCAAGTTAAGCAACATTATGATGCATTAGAATTGAAACAGGCTGCACTCAATGTGTCGGTGGATCGTCGTGAGCATCCAGCAATTATGATTGCGAAAGCATGTGAATATTCTAGAGGTCTAAAACAGCTTAAACAGTTTTCCGAACAAAATCTGCATCTGGCTGAAGCCAAGGATGAACTGCAATTTATTCGTTCATTGGATACAAGCTTTAATCAGTCCTTCATTGATTTGGGTATTACTTATGAAATGGGGTGCCTAAAACGGTAGGAGGTGAATTCTACCTATACGGTTCACAAAGGCTATAAAGACGCTTTAAAAATGGCATTTTTATTTGATTAAAAGTTAGGCTTTGCATTGGTTGGTTTTTTCCGGTCTATGATTTTGCTTTAGTCGCCATCCAGCAAAGCAGTGAACCAAAACACACCATCAATGCACCTTTCCAGAAGCTGAAGGTTAATTGTGTGCTCAAAATCAATGCTGAAACCACAGAAGAAAAAACCGGGATAAAGTATGAAGCTGTTGCCAATACAGTCACATTTCCATGCATAATTCCGATATTCCATGCCCCATAGCCAATGCTCATTGCAAAAGCAGCTAATACCAGATAAATGCTGGAATTCAATTCGAAATTCGGTATGGGCTCAGCAGAGAAAATCCATTGGGTCCATAGTACAATCGACACCCAAATAAAGAATAAGGTAATACCATTTTTACCATTGGCAGCACGAGCAGTCAGGGTACAATAGGCAGCCCATAGAAAGACACCGGTTAAAGCCAGTCCATAACTCAGTGGATTGGCCTGTATATTGGACAGCATTGTTTTAAAGCTAAATCCAGCTTCACCACCAAGCACCAGACAGATCCCTGCCACAGATAAACATATCCCGGGAAAGATAAGAAAATTGGCTTTTTGCCTGTTAAAAATAATTGAAAATAGAATCGTGGCTGTCGGCCACAGATAATTCACCATTCCGATTTCTATGGCTTGTCTGTTATTGCTTGAATAACCTATAGACAGGGCAAGACAAATTTCATAAGCCACAAAAAGCAGGCTTCCCCAAATCAGATATTTAAGGGGGAATTCTTTCAGATGTGTCCAGCCAAATGAGAACAATAGAATAATCGAGGCGCATGAATAGATTAACGCAGCTCCCCCGATCGGTCCAAAGTAATGACTGACTTCTTTGATGAGAGCAACAATGAGACTCCATAAGAAAACTGCCGTAAGACCAATCAATGTCGCTTTGTTTGAGTTCATTACTCTTGTTCAGGATAAATTTAGAAGATAGTTTAGGCCAAAATTGATAAAAATATCATTGTTCTTTTTAAAAATATGAGAGTAAAGATCTTGTATTTATCAAATTTAAGCTCTCCGAAAAGAGCTTAAATTTTGTTTGAATGCTCAGGCGATGAACCAGGTGTAATAGCCCCAGATCATTAAAGGCCATGCTAAAAATGGACTAAAGAGCCATTTCCAGAACCAGTGGCGTGGCATAAAGCC
>NZ_DFRO01000023.1:58860-84083 GCF_002381195.1 Acinetobacter sp. UBA3461
TCATCCAGCATCGCAGCTGGATGTACCAGTAACACCGCTGCGAGTGGAAATGCCAGCAGGCAGGAAATCACCATCGCAAATTTGTTGGGTTTCTTGTCTATAACGGGTTTCTCTAGCGCAGCTTCAGTCATGATTTATTCCTCATCTAGGTCTTGGTGCTGTTCCATGTAAATTGCAGCAATCACACTGGCAAAACACGCCATAAGTACCCCTAGAATCCATGCAAAATACCACATAATTTTGTCTCCTTAGGACACAGGCTTAGTACAAGCTGTGTGAATTCTCTTGAATGTGTTTGTTGGTGATTACGCCCCACATCTTGTAGTAACACCAAGTGGTGTAAAGCAGGATGATTGGAACAAAAATGCATGCAGCGACAGTCATTACCGTCAAGGTATTTTTACTGGATACTGCATCCCACATGGTCAAGCTGGCAACAGGGTTAATGCTAGATGGCATTAAGAATGGGAACAGGGCAAAACCGGCAGTCAAGATTGCACCGATCACCGCCATAGATGAACCTAGGAAGCTCAGGCCTGCTTTGGCTTTAGAGGCAGCCAGCACGATAATAATACCGCCAAGGATACCCATAATTGGCGCAATCATGGTAATTGGATAAGTTGTATAGTTATTCATCCAGCCAGGATTGCCATTGATCAGTACTTCTTTAGCCAGTGGATTTGCAACACCATTGGTATCATATGGAGTTACCAGCGTATAACCTTGAATGCCGCCGAAATATAACCATGCGCCAGCAGCAAGGAAAGTCACCAGATAAACCAGTCCCATAATTTTGGTTGCTTGAGCAGAACGTTTACGTAATGCACCATCAGTACGCAGCATTAACCAAGCACCACCGTGTGCGCACAACATAGACAAGCTTACAATACCGCATACTAAAGCAAACGGATTCAGCAGGGCGAAGAAACTGCCGGAATAAGTTGAACGAACAGTTTCATCTAGAGTGAACGGTACGCCCAGGAACATGTTGCCGAAAGCGACCCCGAAGACTAATGCAGGAACAGCACCGCCAACAGCTAGGCCCCAGTCCCAGGAATTACGCCATTTGGTATTTTCCAGCTTAGAGCGGTAGTCGAAGCCGACAGGTCGCAGGAACAATGCAAATAGTACTAACAGTAGCGCCCAGTACATGCCAGAGAAAGCAGTAGCATAGACCATTGGCCATGCTGCAAACAGGGCACCACCTGCAGTGATGAACCAGACTTGGTTACCATCCCAGTGTGGAGCAATCGTATTGATTGCCGCACGACGTTCCTGATCATTTTTACCTACAAATGGCATGATCGCCATTGAGCCCATATCGAAGCCATCAGTCAGTGCAAAGCCAATCAGCAAAACGCCAACCAATACCCACCAGATAATTTTGAGCAGTTCATATTCAATCATGATTTCACCTCGCCAGTTGCACCTTCTGGAAGAGCTGCAGCTGCGTCTTCTTGCTCGGCTGTTACTTGAGAATTAGGTTTTTCGAAATGGTATTTACCAGTATGTAATGAGCTTGGCCCCAGGCGAGCGAACTTGATCATCAGGTACATTTCAATGATCAGTAATACTGTGTAGAACGCTGCCAGTGCCAGGATTGAGCCCATTACATCGCCTGTGCTTAAAGTAGATGCAGACAGGTGTGTAGGTAATACTTCACCAATGGTCCAAGGTTGACGACCCACTTCAGCCACATACCAGCCAGTTTGTGCAGCAATCCAAGGCAGTGGTAAAGCAAACAGGGCAAATTTTAATAACCAAGGTTTGTTTTCAGCATTGCGTTTCGCTACAGCAAGAGTCGCTAATACGAACAGCAGCAACATCAGGAAGCCAGAACCTACCATGGCACGGAATGCCCAGAACAGACTTGGTACATGTGGAATAGTGTCTTTGGCAGCAGCTTTGATGTGTTCGTCAGAAGCATCGACGACATTTGGAGTGTATTTTTTCAGAAGCAGACCATAACCAAGATCTTTTTGGGTATTTTCAAATGCTGCTTTTACTTCAGGAGATTGATCGCCTGCACGTAATTTTTCAAGCTGTTCGTATGCCAGCATACCGTTGCGGATACGACCTTCATGTTCAACCAGCAGGTCCTTGATCCCTATCACTGGAGTATCGATGGAACGGGTTGCAATGATCCCCATGACATAAGGAATTTTGACTGCATAATCTGTACGCATGGTTTCCTGATTTGGGAAACCAAATAAAGTGAATGCGGCTGGTGCCGGTTCTGTTTCCCATTCTGCTTCAATCGCTGCCAGTTTAGTCTTTTGTACATCACCAATTTCGTAGCCAGATTCATCACCTAGTAAAATCACTGAAAGTGTAGAGGCCAGACCAAAAACTGCAGCAATGGCGAAAGAACGGCGGGCAAAAGGCAAGTCACGTTTTTTTAGCAGATAAAAGCTTGAGATTGCCAGAACGAAAATCGCACCTGTTACATAACCTGCAGAAACAGTGTGAACAAATTTTACTTGAGCGACCGGGTTAAAGATTAGTGCACCAAAATCAACCAGTTCCATACGCATGGTTTCATAGTTGAATTTAGAACCTACCGGGTTTTGCATCCAGCCATTGGCAACCAGAATCCACAATGCAGACATGTTGGAGCCAAGCGCCACTAACCAGGTTACACACAGATGCTGCACTTTAGACAGACGATCCCATCCAAAGAAGAACAGGCCAATGAAAGTAGATTCCAGGAAGAAAGCCATTAAGCCTTCAATCGCTAGCGGTGCACCAAAGATGTCACCTACATAGTGCGAATAGTAGGCCCAGTTGGTACCAAACTGGAATTCCATGGTCAGACCGGTAGTTACCCCGAGTGCAAAGTTAATCCCGAAGAGTTTCCCCCAGAATTTGGTCATGTCCCGATAAATTTCCTTACCGGAAATCACATAAGTGGTTTCCATAATGGCCAGGATAAAGGCTAGGCCTAAGGTCAGCGGAACGAAAATAAAATGATACATCGCAGTCATAGCAAACTGGAACCGCGAAAGATCGACCACGCTTTCAGCAATCATCAACGTGTCTCCTTGATTTGGGAAGGACTGCCGGCAATACGCTCGGCAACTTGAGAGTCAAAATTTTTGGGAATTGTAGGCGCATCAAACCAGATATGTTTGATTGTCAGTAATAGAATGACCTTGATTATTAAAATCAAAGTGATCTCTCTTACAACTTTTTGATTTAGATTTTCTGGAACTAAGCTCATGTAAATAAGCCTGTCTTTATAACGTGTTAATTTATTATTAATCTAATGTGATAAAAAATAAATAGACTAAACAGTTTAAATAAATATATATTTATAAGTATTTGAATATTAAAAATTTAAAATTATGGTTTTTTAAAAAATAATTAAAATATTTGTGATTATTTTGTGTAAACATAATTATTTTTAAATCCGACTTTTTTGCTTATATTTAAAAATTAATATCCTATTAAAATGGTTGGATTAAGAAAAAATAATATTTTAAATTCTGATTATTTTACTTGGTTTATTATATTTTTATTGAAAATGAGAATAGATTAAAATTTTAGGGATTAAAACGAGAAGGGTCTTTCGTGGAATCTAAAGGTGAGGTGGATTCTTATTATTGAGAAAAAGTAGGCAAAAAAAAGAACATACATGCAGCATGTTCTTTTTAAGCTTTTGGAGGAGTGTAGAGCTTAGAAGTCGTAGCGGAAGCCTAGAGAAAGAGCTGTTGCATTTTCGTCAGTTTCGCCACTTACAGTATTTGAGCGACCTTCTTTCCAAGGCACAAGGTTAGCATTTTTATCATTTAGCATAGTAGCTAGGTTTGCATAAACACGTACTGTAGAGTCTAAACGGTGCTCAACACCAATCGCGACCAAACTTGAATTTGCATCATCAGCATCTACATCACGGTAGAAATACTCACCACGTAGCGCAGTTTTCGGTGTTAGTTTGTATTCTCCAGCAATACCATAGACTTGAGCATCAAAATTGCTTAAAGCATCATTGTCATATTGAGCGATTTGATACATAGCACCTAAGTTAAAATCAGGAGTGATTTTATATGCTGCTGCAATACGGAAAGCATCACGTTCAGCTTGAATTCCTGTTGCTGAAACATCTGTCGATGTATTTGCAGCATTGTCTTCATATTTTTCATATGCTGCAGCAAAATCGATAGGACCTTCTTTATAGGTCAATGCAAGATCATAAGCTTTATTATCATCTACACCTTCATCATTACCGTCTTTCACAATATTCTTATTCTTATGCATTGAAAGAGCTGCTAATACGTTGAATCCACCACCGAATTTTGGTGATTTATATTCAATGGTATTTTCATTACGCTCGTCAAATTTCAAGTCACCAATACGCGTTACGTTACGTACATCACCAACCATATCGCCAAAGAAGTTGACTGGACCACGTGCAACTTTAAATGGACTGTCAAAACGACCTACACGCGCTTGACCAAAATCACCTTTTAAACCAACAAAAGTATCGCGAGTTGCAAAATTAACACCTTTCTCGTCTTTTTCACCACTAGAGAAATTAATTTCTTGTTCAACTTGGCCAAAAACAGTCATACCATTTTCTAATTTTTGTTCAGCTTTAAAGCCTAGGCGAGAAGAGTTGGAAGAAAGTCCAACTTCATTATAATCTGCACCATCATCCAGATAATCCAGAGAAACGTGTGCACGACCATATACTTTAACGTCAGCAGCAGCTGCCATTACTGGTGTTAAAATTGTTGCCCCAACTGCCAATGCGCAAAGAGTTTTTTTCATGTGTAGCTCCAATAAGACTTGTTTTGGTCCTAACAAGGATGTTGTGGTAGCTTTGTTAAATTTTGCTACCGTCCTGTATTGGTGCTAAGTATCGATTACAAATAAGACAATAAGATTAAGGAAATATTTCAAATATATTAAATGTTTCGTTATGTAAAAATATGAATAGTATATGTTTTATTTTAAGAAATTTATTATTTATCAATATATTAAATTGTTTTGTTTATCGGCTTTCATCAAGATTAATATTTTTCATTTTTGGGTGATAAAAAAAATGGAGCCAAAGCTCCATTTCTATATCGGTTTAATCTAGCATTATAACGCTGCTTTGATTTTCTCAGCTAGCGCGTTAATTTTCTCCTGATCACCCATGACCAAGGCATGTTTGCCCAGATTGTGCAAAGAGGTAGGAACCAGATGGAAATGTACATGGGGTACGGTCTGACCCGCTGCGGTACCTGATAATTGCATCAGCACGATACCCTCTACACCTAGGCCTTTTTCGATGGCTTTGGCAACCTTTTGTACGATCTGAATGGTATATGCAGCCACTTCAGGATCCAGATCAAGTAGTGTCACCGCAGGCGATTTAGGGATGACCAAAGTATGACCGTCTGCCTGAGGCATGATGTCCATAAATGCAAGAACCTGATCGTCTTCATACACCTTGATTGCAGGCAGTTCACCGCGCAGAATTCGTGCAAAAATATTTTGATCATCGTAAGTCATGAGGGCATTCCTTGAACGTCATTGAATTAAATTATTTACAGTTCAATTCTTTCTGACGATCTTTGATCGCGTCAAGACGTTGTTGCTCTTTTTCTGAAAATTTTGGCTTGGTTGTGTAGCAATTGTCATTGCCATACTTTGCTTTGGCATCTGGATCTTTAAAACAGAAGCCCTTGGAAGCATAAATCACATCATGATCATTTTTCAGTTTTTTGCATTCTTGTTCAGAAGCTAAAACTGAAGTTGAAGCCCCTAGCAATGCTGCAAAACTCATCACTGTCGCAACAGTCAATTTTTTCATGCGGGTTTCCTCTGGTGTTGAATCATGTGTCTATACCTAAACACAATATTGGGTTTTGTTCTCACGATTCAATGGCGATATATTACTCAATAGTAATTTTACTCCATGATTCATACATTTTTATTGCAGCAGAAAAGTCACTATTTTCTTCTGCCTGAAGGTTAGCTGCCTGAATCAGGTTCTGGGTTAGCGATAGCAATGGTGCAGACAGCTTGGCATCACGAACCAGATCTACCGCAATCCCTGTATCTTTGGCAAGTAGCGGTAATGCAAAGGTAAGCGGGAAACTGCGGTTTAAAATACGCTGCGGCATCACGGTCTCAGTTACGTTACTTTTACCGCTTGATGCATTAATACATTCCAGTGCTTCATTCAAACTTACACCATGCGCTTTCAGCGTCATAAAGCCTTCTGCAACTGCACACAGGTTTACAGCCATTAACATATTATTGACTGCTTTCACTGCAAAGCCCGCGCCAGATTCACCAACATGCTTGATCAGCTTGCCGAAAGCCTGAATCGCGGGAAGGGCTTGTTCAAAACCTGCTGCACTACCACCAATCATAACAGTTAAAGTGCCATTTTCAGCACCGATCGTCTGACCGCTGACGGGTGCATCCAGAAAAATCACGCCTTGATCTGCTAAAGTTTCTTCCAGACGACGAGCGGCATCAGGTACACCACTGGTGCAGTCGACCCAGATACTGCCTGCTTTTAATTCCAGACCTTGGACTAAAGCTTCAACATCAGCACTGGTGGGTAAGCAGGAGAAGATTATATCTGCCTGGATGGCCTGTTCCAGACTTGCTGCCTGTGTACCATATTCAGTTGCATGCTGCTCTGCCTTGGTAGCAGTACGGTTCCAGACATAGACCGTATCAAAATGCTTTGGTAAATGCGCAGCCATGCGATAGCCCATAGCACCCAAGCCAAGAAATGCAACTGATTGAATCATGATAACCCTCAAAATCTTTTAATTAAAAATTATAAGCTTGAGGACATCTCTCGAATTATTGAGCTAGTCGAGTAGAACGCTGCTCAAGCCAGGTGGTTAGTTTAGGCCAAAAAGTGTTGGCTGTCTTTTGATTTGACATTAAACCAAGGTGTCCACCTGGAATCAGGGTAAAAGTAATATCTTTGCTGCTGGTCAGCTGGGTGAGTGGTTCTGCAGCTTCTCGGGTAACAATCTGATCCGTCAAACCAGCACCGACCATGAGTGAGCAGGAAATATTTTTTAAATCAATCTTATTGCCATGCAGATTAATCGAACCATCTTTAAGAGGATTCTGTAACCACAGGTGCAGCACCATATCCTGATTGATTCCACCCGGGTAATCGATCATTTTATTCAGGAAATGACCCATGGTGGCGTGTTCATAGACATAGTCGGGTTTTTCCAGATTCAGCAAAAACTGTTTCTGACTTTTAAACCAGCCCACAGGATCCAGCAGTTTAAAGCCTAAGGCATTCAAAATACCTGGCGTATGAATATAGTGTTTGGGGATTAATCCCTTATGTACGGTATTTCGCAGGGCTGGATTTTGTGAAATCAGTTTATTGGTAGTTTCAAACAGTTTACCGATGCGGCCAGAGGCATAGCTGTCAATTGGGCTACCCATGACCATCAGGTTTTTCACATGCTCTGGAGAGTGTAGCGCAGTATACAGGGTGACAAAGACACCTGCCATACTCCAGCCATGCAGGGAAATATAGGGACTGTCTGCATGTTCGCAAATATGCTCTATGGCATCTGGAATGGATTGATCGATAAAGGACAGAAAATTCAGCTCTTTGTGTTTGAAGCTGAAACGGTTCCATTCCACCAGGTATACTTCAAAACCGCTATGCTGGAAATGCTTTACTAATGAACGGTAGGGATACAGATCATAAATACCCATGTTAATCGCCAGCGGCGCAACAAATACCAAAGGTTCCTTAAACTTTCTTTCAGGTGCTGGATAATGCCGGACTTTATATAATTCAGTTTCCTTGATGTACTCAAACGGGGTTTTTTGAGACAGCACCAGTGAGGAGCTGTTGAAAAACCGCGCACGCAGGTGCTTGAGTTTTTTCTGTTGACGTTGCAGATTTTGTTTTAACTGAATCATAAAGATAAATTGTCCGTGTCCGGTAGGGAGTGATCGAAGTCTAGGCAATAATTGCTTATTATGCCTTGACCTGAAATAGCATAGGCGCTCAAAATGTTGGCAATTTTTTACAACAGGCAGTCCGCCAGGGCTGAATTAGAGCGATGAGCCAGCAAGACGATTATCAATTAGATACTTTAGCCATCCGTACAGGTCATACACGTAGCTTTGAGGGTGAGCACGGAGAACCGATCTTCCTGACATCTTCTTTCGTCTATGAAAATGCGGCTGAAGCGGCAGCAAAATTCTCAGGTCAGGAACCTGGTAATATTTACTCACGCTTTACCAATCCTACGGTCGCAATGTTTGAAAAACGTCTGGCTGCGCTTGAAGGTGCTGAGCGCGCCGTAGCGACCAGTTCGGGTATGGCTGCGATTATGGCAGTGGCAATGGCTTTTTTGAAAGCAGGCGACCATGTGATCTGTTCACGTGCAGTATTTGGTTCTACGGTTTCTCTGTTTGAAAAGTATGTAGGCAAGTTCGGTGTGGCAGTTGATTTTGTGGACTTGACCGATGTCGATGCCTGGAAAAATGCAATCAAGCCCGAAACGAAACTGTTCTTTGTAGAATCTCCATCTAACCCACTGGCTGAAGTGGCAGATATTCAGGCGCTTTCAGATCTTGCACATGCTCATGATGCATTACTGGCAATTGATAACAGCTTCTGTACACCTGTATTACAACAACCAATCAAATTTGGTGCTGACCTCGTTATATATTCAGCTACGAAGTACCTGGATGGTCAGGGTCGTGCATTGGGTGGTGCAGTTGTCGGTAATCACAAATTGCTTGAAGAAATCTTCGGTTATGTGCGTACCACAGGTCCATCTATGAGTCCGTTCAATGCCTGGGTGTTCCTGAAAGGTCTGGAAACCTTACGTCTGCGTATGCGTGAACACTCCGCAAGTGCACAGAAACTGGCTGAATACTTAAATGCACATCCAAAAGTAGAAAAAGTGTACTACGCAGGTCTGCCTGAGCATGTAGGTCATGAGCTGGCGGTAAAGCAGCAAACCGGCTTCGGTGGTATCGTATCATTTGAAGTGAAAGGTGGTCGTGAAGGTGCCTGGAAAGTCATCGACAATACTCAGTTTATTTCCATCACGGGTAACTTGGGTGATGCGAAATCAACGATTACCCACCCGGCAACCACAACCCACGGTAAACTCTCACCGGAAGCAAAAGAAGCCGCAGGTATTCGTGAAGGTTTAATTCGTGTTTCTGTTGGTTTGGAAGATATTGATGATATTATCCGTGATATTACACGCGGTTTAGATCTAATCTAATTTTTATAAATTTATGTTCGGAGATTTTTATGAACATTAACATGTTGATGCAGCAAGCTCAGCGCATGCAAAAGGAAGTAGAAACCAACCTGAAAAAAGCCAAAGAAGAGCTTGCGCTGGTAGAGGTTCATGCTGAAGCGGGTGGTGGTCTGGTAAAAGTAACGATGACTGCACGTAATGTGGTAAAACGCATTCAGATCGATCCAGAACTTCTACAGGATGATCCGGATATGATTGAAGATCTGATCGCGGCTGCAATGAATGATGCGGCACGCCAAGCTGAAGCAATTTCAGAAGAACGTATGAAGTCTGCAAACCAGGGCATGGGCTTACCTCCAGGTCTGGCTGGTCTATTCTAAGGAAATTTGCGCAATGTTTAGTGATCGTTTTGATCAACTGGTTCAAGCATTACGCATCTTGCCAAGCGTTGGGCCGAAATCGGCCCAGCGTATGGCATTGCATCTGATCATGAAAAACCGTGAAGGTGCGATTGGTCTGGCACATGCATTGACTGAAGCAACCAACCATATTCATGAATGTTCGATCTGTCATTCACTCACTGAAGATGAAGTCTGTAATATCTGCACCTCAACTGAACGTGATAATGAGCTGCTTTGTGTGGTGGAATCACCAGCGGATGTGATGGCTATTGAGCAGAGTGGCAGTTTTCGTGGTAAATACCATGTATTGGGTGGACATTTGTCACCACTAGATGGAATTGGGCCTGAAGAAATTGGGATTCCATATCTACTCGAGCGTTTAAACAGGGGGCAGATTCGTGAAGTGATTCTGGCTACGAATGCAACTGTAGAAGGACAGGCGACTGCGCACTACCTGATGGAAGCCAGCAAGCATTTACCGATTCAGATTACCCGGATTGCCCAAGGTGTACCACAAGGTGGTGAACTGGAATATGTAGACAGCCATACCTTAAGCCAAGCTGTACATAACCGCATGCGGATGAAATAAACCTGTTTCTCTGCATGCGTTTTACTAAAGAGAAGAACAAGTTAGAAAAAATACAAGAATATTCATTTAATTTATCGATATTGTTATTGCGAAATTTTATAGCTAAATGTTTATTTTTTTATCATAAATATTATAAATATCAGTTAAGATAACTATATTCGGACATCCACATTACGCTGATTCAGTCATTTATGTTTCAATTTATTCAAGATCAAGCTGGACTCGATCAAGTACTCGCACAAATGGATCAAAGCTCGGTTTATGCTTTGGATACAGAGTTCATCAAGGTCGATACTTTATGGCCGAAACTTGGTGTGTTCCAGATTAATGTCTGTGGCAATGTCTATCTGCTCGACGGTACGACCCTGGATCTGACCGAGTTCTTCAAGCGTCTCTTTGCAGCACAACAGAACATTTTCCATGCCTGTGGAGAAGACATTGATCTGATCTATCACTATACCCAGCAAAAATCTCTGAGTAATGTGTTTGATACCCAAGTAGGGATGGCGTTTCTGGGGCATGGTTTACAGGTCAGCTATCAGAATGCCTTGAAGCAGATGCTAGATGTTGAAATTGAAAAAGATCAAACCCGTTCAAACTGGTTGGCACGTCCTTTAAGTCATGAACAATTGTTGTATGCAGCCAATGATGTGCATTATCTGGTGCACTTGGGTGATCAGATCAAGCAGGAGTTGAAACAAAAGCACCTGTTAGACTTGGCACTGGAAGATTGTCGCTTCATGACCCGGGAAATTGGCGAGGAAACACCAACGGCCTTGTTATATCAGGATGTTGGCAACTATCGTCATTCACGCCGTCAGCTGATGCAGCTACAGCAGCTTGCAGTATGGCGTGAGCAGATTGCCAAGGCACTGAATATTCCGCGCAGTTTCATTATGAAAAACTCGGCTATGATTAATCTGGTGGAGAAGAACCCTAAGAATATGTTCCAGCTCAGCACTGTGAAAGATCTGCGTGCCAATATTATTCGTGATCATGGCAAGATGATTCTGGATCTGCTGAAATTTTTGCCAGATCAATCCGAGTGGCCATTACGTCTGGCACGTCCAATCCGTCATTCTTCAAGTGAAGTCGGTACAAAAGTTGATGCCATCATTCAAAATGTTGTAGATGAAACTTCCATCCCGAAAGAAGTCCTGATGCGCAAAAAATGGATGAATGCGTTATACCAGCATGTTGTTTTCCATAATAATGAACAGGATTTGCCGGAATTTTTACTTGGCTGGCGTTATGACCATCTGACCAAGCCCCTGGTTGAACTGCTACGTCAGGATGAATCCTATCTTTCTAGACAGATGAAAGTTGTTGACTAAAGCCTGGATAGAAACTTGACTGCAAAACTGATTAAAGAAAGAGCAATTATACAAAATCACGACTGATGCGTTAATTATGGCTAATGCCTCAGGTGACGTTTTAAGGTATCCTTGCTACTGATTTTTCTAAATTGTTGTCTAAATCAAAATCATGCAAGTGTCTATCTACAAATCGAGCAAAAAGGATGAAATGTACCTTTATGTAGCTCGTCCAGCTGAAGAAAATGAAGCTGAAACTTTCGATCCACTTCACGTACTGGGCGAAGCTGTCCGCGTAGCATTTGGTCGTGCGACTTTTGTCATGCATCTTGAACTGAGCGAAACCCGCAAGCTGGCACGTGCTAATGTGCTGCACGTGATCGACTCGATTGAAACCCGTGGTTTCTTCCTGCAAATGCCGCCTGAAGGTTTGATTAACCCGAATGCTGTAGAACCAGAAGGTCTTCGTGGTGCTTAATATTTATTCAGGAGTTGTGAAATGAATGGTTATGTAACTGTATTAGATTCAATTCCTGAAGAATCGATTGCCATCGCGGTATACCTGATTGGCAGTATAATTGCACTGTTATGCTGGTATGGCGTGACTAAGCGCCTGCCAAAACCGGCAGGTGGTTTTCTCTGGATTTTAGTGTTTGCCATCCTGCTAACGCCGACAGTATCCGAAGGCCCGAATGCCTCATTAGCCCCAGCGATTTTCGGACTGATATTTGGTGTATTGACCAAGGAACAAGAACTGGTCTGGATCAATGCCTCACTCATTCTGTTTGTGATTGGTATTGCTTCACTGATCGGCTATTGCTGGTCAAGCTATGTAACAAATAAAGCAAAGATTGCTGTAAACAAAAAAACTTCACCACTGTAAATAAAAAAATAAGGTTAAATCATGTCTGTGGATCATCAACAGTTTTCTGGTACAAGTCAGTATATTGCAACTGATAGTTTAAAATTGGCTGTCAAAGCCGCACGCAGTTTACAAAAACCGCTGCTGGTCAAAGGCGAGCCGGGCACAGGTAAAACCCTGCTGGCAGAACAGGTGGCTGAAAGCCTGGGAATGAAACTCATCACCTGGCACATCAAGTCCACCACCAAAGCCCAGCAAGGCCTTTACGAATACGATGCAGTATCGCGTCTGCGTGACAGCCAATTGGGTGATGACCGTGTCTATGACATCAAAAACTACATCAAGCCAGGAAAACTGTGGGAAGCATTTAGCAGTGAAGAGCGCTGTGTATTGCTGATTGATGAAATAGACAAGGCAGATATTGAATTCCCAAATGACCTGTTACATGAACTCGATAAGATGTCGTTCTTTGTGTATGAAACAGGCGAAACTATTACTGCAAAACAGCGTCCAATTGTCATCATCACCTCAAATAATGAAAAGGAATTGCCGGATGCTTTCCTGCGCCGCTGTTTTTTCCATTACATCGAATTTCCTGATGAAGCAACCATGCGTGACATCATTGATGTGCATTTCGAGAATATTTCAGCAACCTTGGTAAATGAGGCATTGCAAGTATTCTTTAAATTACGTCAGGTTCCGGGCCTGAAAAAACCACCTTCAACTTCCGAATTAATTGACTGGTTAAGTCTGTTAATGGCAGATGATATGCCAGAAGATGTATTGCGTAATGCCGATAAATCTAAAGCCATTCCACCGCTGTATGGTGCGCTGATCAAAAACGAGCAGGATGTCCAGCTGCTTGAACGCCTAGCATTCATGTCACGCCGTTAAGGGAGAAACACGCATGTTCGTGCGACTGTTTTATACCTTACGCAAATACGGCGTACCGGTATCGACCCGTGAGCTGATTGATCTGAATCAGGCAGTTGCCGCAGGACTGGTCTTTGCCGATCAGGACGAGTTCTATCAGCTGGCCAAAACCGTCATGGTCAAAGACGAGCGCTATTTCGATAAGTTCGATCGTGCCATGAAAGACTATTTTGATGGGATCGCCACTTTCGATCTGGATGAATTGCTGAATCAGGTGCATAAGCTGCCCAAAGACTGGTTTGATCTGGAACTATTGGAAAAGCATCTGACACCAGAACAGCGTGAAGAGCTGAAAAAAGCCGGTTCACTAGAAGAACTGATGAAAATGCTGGAAGAGCGCTTGCGCGAGCAGCATAAAAAACATCAGGGCGGCAATAAAATGATTGGTACTGGCGGCACTTCACCTTTTGGTGCCTATGGCGATCATCCTGAAGGTGTGCGTATTGGCGGGCCGGGGCGTAAGCGTTCAGCAGTCAAAGTCTGGGAACAGCGTCAATACCGTAATCTGGATGATGACCAAATTTTGGGTAGCCGTCAGATGCAGTTGGCACTGCGTCGCCTGCGTAAGTTTGCCCGTCAGGGTGCTGCTGAAGAACTGGATATTGACAGTACCATTCGTGAAACAGCCAAGCAGGGCATTCTGGATGTGCAATTGGTGCCGGAACGCCGTAATCGCATCAAAGTGCTTATGCTATTTGATGTTGGCGGCTCCATGGATGCACACATTACCCAGTGTGAGAAACTGTTTAGTGCTGCCAAAACCGAGTTTAAGACTTTGGAATATTTTTATTTCCATAACTGTTTGTATGACTATGTCTGGAAAGATAATTTTCGCCGTTCCAGCACCCGTATGAATACCTGGGATCTGCTGAACACTTATGGTCGCGATTATCGGGTAATCGTGGTTGGTGATGCCAGTATGGCGCCATATGAGCTGCATTCAGTGGGAGGCTCGGTGGAATATATGAATGATGAAGCAGGACAGGTCTGGTTACAGCGTCTGCGTCAGCATTTTGAAAAAACGGCCTGGTTAAATCCGGAAGAAGAGCGTTACTGGCACTATACGCAAACCATCGGATTGATTCAGCAGATCTTTGAAAAGCATATGTATCCAATGACCCTAAAAGGCATTGAAGATATGACCAAATATCTGGCGCGCTGATTCCATTTATCTATTGATGACTTTATTTATAGTTATTAGTCCTTTAAAACAAAACATTTTAATATAAAGTAGTTTTTATAAATTTAGTTCAGATTGTTAAGGATCGCTATGGATCATCAAATTAATGGTATTGCATTGCCAAATGAAGAGGGTTTTTTTGGGAACTACGGCGGTCAGTTTATTCCGCCAGATCTAAAACAGGCAATGGATGATATTAATGTTGCTTACCAGGAAATTCGTCAAACTGCTGAGTTTCAGAATGAATTAAAAGACCTGTTTGCAAACTATGTTGGTCGTCCGAGTCCATTATTTCATGCCAAACGTCTATCTGATCAACTCGGTGGGGCGCAGATCTACCTAAAACGTGAAGATCTAAACCACACAGGTGCGCACAAAATCAATCACTGTCTGGGTGAAGCACTGTTAGCAAAATACATGGGTAAAACCAAAGTGATTGCTGAAACAGGTGCCGGACAACATGGTGTTGCTTTGGCAACGGCGTGTGCATTGGTTGGTATTCCATGTGAAATTCATATGGGGCAGGTGGATATCGAGAAAGAACACCCGAACGTGGTGAAAATGAAAATTCTCGGTGCCAAACTGATTTCAGTCACTCGTGGTACAGCTACCTTGAAAGATGCGGTAGATAGTGCTTTTGAGGAATATTTAAAAGATCCCAAAAATTATATCTATGCCATCGGTTCGGTGGTCGGACCGCATCCATTTCCAATGATGGTACGTGATTTTCAGTCGATTATTGGTGATGAAATCAAGGTACAAAGTAATGATCGTTTTGGTGCAAACCCGGATTATGTCGTAGCTTGTGTAGGGGGCGGTTCCAATGCGGTGGGCGCATTTACTGCGTTTTTAAATGAACCAGAAGTAAAACTGGTGGGTGTAGAGCCGGCAGGTCATGGTCTGGATACTGACAAACACTCTGCAACGCTGACTTTAGGTAAGCCCAGCCAGATTCATGGTATGGCATGTTATGTATTAGAAGATGAGCAGGGTGAACCTTTACCAGTGCATTCAATTGCATCTGGTCTGGATTATCCAGGTGTCGGTCCGCAGCATAGTCTGCTTAAAGATTTGGGTCGTGTGGAATATACGACGGCAACAGATCAGGAATGTCTGGATGCCTTTATGACTTTATCACGTGTAGAAGGTATTGTGCCTGCGTTGGAAAGTTCACATGCGGTGGCTTGGGCGATTCGTGAAGCAGGTAAATTGCCAAAAGATGTGAAAATTGTTGTGAATCTATCAGGTCGTGGTGATAAAGACTCTGACTATGTGGCTGAAAAGTTAGGTCTCAACTAATCTAGCTATATCTGTAAATAAAAAACCGCTCAAATTGAGCGGTTTTTTATGTTTATCATTTCTTTGTCAATCTAATGTCATTACAAAATGGCTTTTTGAATTAATATTTAACCCGAAATATATTGTTGTAGTTGATCAATCAAAATTTGCTGATCATTCATGGCTGCTTTAACTAAGTCACCAATTGAAGCCAATCCCACCAGTTTTCCTGCTTCTACCACTGGTAAATGACGCAAATGTTTATTGGTCATTAAGCTGAGACAGTCCGGCACAGAAGTGTGGCAATCTACCGTGATTACATTAGAAGTCATGATCTGGCTGACAGTCGTATCAAAGGAAGTACGTTCCATCAGCACAATCTTTCGAGTGTAATCACGCTCGGAAAGAATTCCGACCACTTTATCTTCTTCGACCACTACAATCGCACCGATATCTTTATCTGCCATTAAAGTAATGGCTTCAAGAACCGTTGCTTCTGGATGAATGGTATAGATTTCTTGAGAGGGCTTGTCTTTGAGTACTTGCGCTACATTCGTCATTATTAAGTCCTTAGCTGTTATTATTTATCCTGAAGTTTAAGCTGTTTATCTTCAGGTAATTGCTGTGCTGACTCTATAAATAACATGTTATGCAGCGAAGTGCAGCCCTTGTCCTGAAAAAAAGAAATGACGCACCTGTCCAATTGTCAGCTTAATTTGTTTGCCACTGCCACGTACCAGGACAGGAGTGACATTCAGACGATGCAAGGTGGGTAACAGTGCCCGCTCAAAATCCTCAGGCGTGATTTTGCGCGGATTATAATTTGGCCAGTTCTTTTTGGCATAATTTGCCGCATGAGATGAATTAAGCCAGAACGGGAACAGGGTTTCATCCTGATCGCGCATCATGCCCCAGCCTTCATGGAACAGTCCCCAAAGTACCCCGCAGTACATCATCGATTTCAGGATGGTGATTTTGACCGCAAGGTCTTTAGGCAGTGGTTGGATATCTTTAATATTTGGCATTTTCATTATGATCAAGCTATCGTAGAACAACGCTGTCATTTTAAGAAAACTATATGAAATTACTGTTTCAGCTTTGCAAGAAATCGTTATGTTAATGCTTCATCATGTATAAGTAATATTGTAAATATAAAAAAACGCCACCGGGGTGACGTTTTTTTAGGCTTGCATGGTGGCCATGTTTTGCCAGTATTGGGCTTTCATTGAGTCGCGCTCGACACGGAAACCTTGATAATAAAGTTCAGCTAAAAAAAGCGCCGCTTTACCATGGCCTGCACGTGCAGCATCTTCAAGTTGTTTGACAGCATCTGAAAAATTCATTTGTGACTGGATTGTATTCACAGCTTCAGCATACAGATGTTCAAGTTCATGTGGAGAGAATTGTTGAATCATATAAAAACTCCTTAATTTTAATTATGATTACGGATAGACTTTTTAGTCTAACTACAAATATAACTGAGTAATGTTAAACTAATATTACAAAATGGGTGAAAAGTCAATTATTTCATCGAATTTTATTTTTGTTATGTAGTTTACATGATTAAACTATCATCAAATATATTTTTTATTACTATAAGAAGTAACTATTAAGCTAACAACAAGGAGAATAACATGTCGCGCACATTAGATGGAATTGATTTTGATATTCCCCCGACAGCTGGCCAAGTAATGGCATTGGCGCAACTGCACCGGAAAAAATTAGATGCAGCTATTTTCCATAAAGAAATCCATTTAGGGGAGTATAGTCTGGCACAGCGTAAAGCAGTCTATGATTTTACCCGTCAGCTAGACGAGAATCAGCGTGAACAATTCTACAAACTTTATAATTCAGAACTGGTACGTCTTGCCGATCCCGACCGCCTGCACCCAGCCAGTGCAGAGTCTGGGCTGAGCAAGTTTGCTATCTTCCTGATTCTGGCAATTACTGCTGGTATGCTGGGAAGTACCGTTTTTATCGCTTTATTTAAATAGAACAGGCAATACTCAACTAAAGTAAGCCGTCTGCAAATCAGGCGAATTTCCGGTTGATTACTTGAACTTATTGCAATGCAGCCATACACTACTTTGAATTAGAGGTAGTGTATGGCTATTGACGTAGAAAAAATCAGGATATTTCTGTCCAAATTAACGCTGGAGCAAATTTATAACAGCGTTTTTATTTTTATTTTTTTATTTATTATGGTGCTGGCAAGTATTGCACTTTATCGTCCTGTCACTACGGTTCAATCTGAACAAATTCAGCAACTTTCCATACAGCAACAGTTACCACAAACGCAAGATATGGCTATAGCCTTGCTTGAGCGGCCAGCGGTTTATCGTGGACAATATCTTAAATTGATGCAGGCATACCAGCAGGAATCAGTCCGTGCACATCAGTTACCTGCAGTAAAAGCGGATCAGCCTTAAAATTTAAGGTGTGAGTATTAATCCCTCAGCCGTAGCCGTACTTATTAAATTCGCTTTTAAGGCTGTTTTTAGGTTATCTTTATCCAGTGTCTGACTGACGACCACTACGGTTAAACGGTCTGGATGCAGATGTTTGTGTACTGCATTTTCAACATCTTTTGCTGTGATTTTGGCTAATCGTTCTGGATAGGTGGCGAGATAATCGCGTGGCTCTGCATAGAATCCCATCGTTCCGAGCTGGGCGTTAATGGTAGCATTGCTACTGTAGTTATTTGGAAATGCCCTTAACATGCCGGATTTGGTTTCTTCCAGTCGTTTAGTATTTATCGGCTGATTTACAAAGTTGATCAATGCCTGATGCGCGACCTGAATACTGTCTAATAGCTGGTCTTGACGGGTCGCATAGCGGAAACTGAATACACCCGGTGCCTGAGTAAAGCTAAAAGTGCTGTAAGCAGCATAAGTAAAGCCACGCTTGATTCTTAACTCCTGCATCAATACCGCATTAAAGCCACTACCACCAAATATACGATTCGCAACTTCTAAAGCCAGCCTATCTTTGTTAAAGCGACTGGGTCCGATATGCCCGAACATTACATGAGCCTGACTTGAATTATAGGGAATATGGATTACCTCAATATCATTTTTTAGCTGTGGATCAGGCAATAACTTTGCTCGTGTGCCTTGCTTGAGATTTCCTGCAATGCGTTCTGACAGGGCTAAGGCTTCTTTTGGGCTAAGTTTTCCAGTAATCGCAATATTCATATTTTGCGCAACCAGAAACTGATCACGGAACTTCTTTAAATGTTCAGGATTTACTTTTTGAGTGCCGCCAATGGTACCTGTAATTGGCTGTGCGTAAGGATGCTGACCATATAAGGTTCTATAAAAGCGGATATCCATTAAGCGGCCTGGATTTTCCTGTAGCTGTTTTTGACCAACGTTGGTGTTGCTAACAGCCAGGCTGATGCTCTGATTTTTAAAGGAAGCATGTTTAAGTACTTCCATCATCATTGCCAATGCGGGTTCCAGTTTTTTCGGATCAGACATTACACGTAGGCGGATGACGAACATATCCCGATATGCCTGGGCACTAAATTGTGCGCCACTTTGATCAAAAACAGCCGCAATTTCCCGCGCAGTATATGTATCGGTTCCTTCCCGGATCAGTTTGGCTGCCATACTGGACAAACCAAACAAACCCTTCTGAATTTCCTCATCCCGTGCTGCACCAGCATTAAAGGTTAGTTGAATATCGACCATCGGCAGATCTTTGGTTTCGACAAACAGCGTACGTACTTTGTAGCGATTATTCAGCTCATGTACATAAGGTGCCTGAAAATGTCTTTCATTCTTGAGATTTTTTAAACTTTGTAGCAAAGGAATAGATTGCAACTGGGTGGGATTATCTTCCGGTATAACTTCTGTATTTTGAACACTTTCGGCCCAGACCACAGAAGCACAGTTCAACGCAACAATTAATAAACTATTCGAACATGCAGACTTGAACTTGATCATCATTGTGCTTTTGTTTCCGGTGCGAGGTATAAGGTACTGAGATTTTCACGAATAAAATAGCTATTCGCGACACGCTGAATATCGCTCATACTGACATTTTCATAATATTTAGGAAGTTCATCCATCAGTCGGTAACTTAAGCCGTTCACTTCCAGATTGCCGATCATTTTAGCCTGACCAGCAATACTATCCTGATTATAAATAAGGTTGGAAACAAAGCGGGTAGTGATGCGTTCAAGTTCATGCTTGGGAATATCTTCGGTTTTTAATGCATCAACTTCTGTCTGAATGGCTTTTTGCGCATCTTCAAAACTGACGCCATTTGCAGGTAATGCAGAAATACTAAACAGGCTGTCACCACGGTTATACGGATCATACGATACACTGACAGAAGTTAGTAGTTTGCGGTCTCGTACCAAGCGATCTTGCAGCCGTGAGGAAATACCACTGTCCAGCAAACTCCGGATAATTGTCAGAGCATAAGCATCCTGCGGATTGATTGCTGAAGCCAGTGATTTGACATTCCAGGTCATGTACAGGTTGGGCACTTGCACATCGGTATTGATTTCCATGTGACGATAGCCCAAGTGTTCAAACTCAAGTACATCATTGCGTTGGGGGGTAGCACGTGAAGGTGTGTCAGCAAAGTATTTCTGTACTTGTAACAGCGCTTGTTCAGACTCTACATCACCAACAATCACCAGAATGGCATTGTTCGGCGTATACCAGGTCTTGTACCACTGTTTTACATCGTTCAGCTGGATATTATTCAGGGTTTTCATATGACCAATCACCGGTTGGCGATAATGGCTGGTGGGATAACTGATCCATTTAAAACGTTCAAAGGCACGTGAACGGGGATTATCCTCGGTGCGCTGGCGGCGCTCTTCCATAACCACTTTCATTTCCGGCTCAAAATCCTGTTGGCGTAGCAGCAGATTACTCATACGGTCTGCTTCGAGTTCGAGCGCCATCGGGAAGTAGGCCTTGGGATAAAGCTGATAATAATTGGTGTAATTGGTAAAGGTTGCAGCATTGATACTGCCTCCATAAATCCGGCTAATCCGTGTAAATTCATCATTTGGAACTTTGCTGGTGCCCTTAAACATCATATGTTCCAGCACATGAGATATACCCAGAGTGTTGCCGGATTCATCCGTACTGCCGACTTTATACCAGATCTGGGTCATGACCATCGGTGCACGGTGGTCTTCCCGGATAATGACTTTTAGACCATTTTTCAGGGTGGTTTCAAAGGTACTACGCGTCAGTTCAGATTTGGCTTTTTCTATAGTTTGTGCCTGAAGCTGGCTGCTGCTTAAACACATCAGTATTGTACCAAGCGAATACATGTATCGCTTAAACTGGATTGGACGAGCGTGCATAAAAATAAGTGATTTGAACACTGGATATTCCAAAATAAGCAGATGTATTTATAAGCCATTTTAAGAATTGTGCAATTGAAAGCAAACCGGTGCTGTTGCTTTTTGGTGTAGTAGAAATGGAATTTTAATCTAAAGCTAAAACCTTATAACTTATGGTAGAATCCCATTTTTTAACGCAATGCTTTTCAAGGATTCGGCATGCAACAGCAATCTAATGAGCAAAACAAATTTTTGATTGATGCTGATATCGGAGATGACGATGTCACATTACCGAGTTTACCTGCGGTCAATGTGCCAATTATAGAAACGCCACGCGAACAAGCCGTTGTTTCAGCGCCTGCCGCAACAGAAATACCGAGTGAAGAATCTGCTCCTAAAGGCGGTTTCTTTAGCCGTATGAAGGAAGGTTTAACCAAGACCCGCAAAAACTTTGCAGATGGTATGGTCAATATCCTCATCGGTGGCAAAGAAATTGATGACGAATTACTAGAAGAAGTAGAAGAGCAATTATTGGTTGCAGATATTGGTGTAGATGCAACCAAGACCATTATTGCCAATCTGACAGAGCGTACAGCACGTGGAGACCTGATTTACTCTCATTCATTATATAAAGCGCTTCAGGAAGAACTGGTGGCTTTATTGGCACCGCGTGTAAAACCGTTACATATTGACCCGAACAAAAGCCCTTATGTAATTTTGGTTGTCGGTGTAAACGGTGTAGGTAAAACCACAACCATTGGTAAGCTGGCAAAACGTTTACAAGGCGAAGGCAAAAAAGTCATGCTGGCAGCGGGGGATACCTTCCGTGCTGCGGCAACTGAACAACTGCAAATCTGGGGTGAGCGTAATAATATCGCCGTAGTTGCTCAGGGTCATGGTGCCGATTCTGCCTCTGTTATTTTTGATGCTTTTGAAAGTGCACGTGCCAAAGGTGTAGATGTCCTAATTGCTGATACAGCAGGCCGTTTGCATAACAAGAGCCATCTGATGCAAGAGTTGACCAAAGTGAAACGTGTAATGCAGAAGATTGATGCAACTGCACCGCATGAAGTGATGCTGGTTGTAGATGCTGGTACAGGTCAGAATGCCATTAATCAGGTAGAAATGTTTGATGAAGCAGTCGGTCTGACGGGTATTACGATCACCAAACTGGATGGGACTGCTAAAGGGGGCGTGCTGTTTAATATTGCCAGCCGTACTCATGTTCCAATCCGCTTTATTGGTGTAGGTGAAAAGATTGACGATCTTCGTCCATTCTCTGCCAAATCATTTGTTGCTGCATTATTTGAAACTGAAAATAAATAATCGTGTAATAAGTCACACAAACTCCGCTTAGCGCGGAGTTTTTTGTTTTTAGATCGATTGTTTGCTGTAAAAAGCAACGGCCTTGAAAGCTTATGTCATAAGCCTTTTAGCCAAAACCTTTACAATAAACAAGTCCACCTATTGGTAGGCATGTGTTGATTGGGGGAAAGTGTAAATGGCGTTATTAAATAAGATTGGGCATGTACTCACGGCAGACCTGACAAAAGATTTTAAATTTTCAAAAAAAAGCAAAATTGTACAGGGAGATGAGCTGACTTTTATTGATCAGCTGAAAAAACGCCGTAGTATTTATGCTTTGGGAAGACGAGTTCATTATAGCCAGGCGTATATTGCTGAACTGATCCAAGCTGCGGTACGTAGTTGTCCTTCAGCATTCAATTCACAAAGTGCACGAATCGTGATTTTGTTTGGTGATTCACATTATAAATTCTGGGAAATCGTGAAAGAGGTCAAACGTCAGGAAATGCCTGTTCAGGTATTCGAAGGAATTGAAATCAAGCTTGATCAATGTGCTGCTGCCTTTGGAACTGTTCTATTTTATGAAGATCAGACAATTATTCAGCAGTTACAAAAGAAAATGCCAATGAGCGCTGAAGATTTTCCGGTCTGGTCTGAGCAAACTTCGGGTATGGCGCAGTTTGCTGTCTGGACAGCACTTGCAGATTCAGGATTAGGAGCATCCTTACAGCACTACAATCCAATGGTGGATCAGGCAGTTGCAGCACATTTTAAAATAGATGAAAACTGGCTGCTACGTGCCCAGCTTTGTTTTGGTTCTATTGAACAGCCTGCAGAAGCTCGTCCAGATCCTAACTTTCAGGATCGCTTCCGCATATTTACCTAAAATCATAAAGACCAAGAACCCGCTGGAAATGTTTGCTAGTGGGTTCAATACAAATATTAAACGTTAAAAATCCTCTTATTGTTCTATAAATAAAACACTACGTTTTTTATATACGCCTGTTTTTGGGTGATAAAAAGATTAATCTCTCTTTATCAACTTTGAACAAGACAAGATATACAAGAGGTTCTTCATGGCATTTTTAGATCAGATCAAACAACGTCGCAGCATCTATACAATTGGTAATAATGTAAGCCTAGATCAGACAGAAGTTGAAAATACAATTAAGGAAGCGGTACGTCATAGCCCATCTTCTTTTAACTCGCAAACATCCCGCGTGGTGATCCTGTTTGGTGAATCGCATCAAAATTTCTGGAATATTGTTCGTGATACTTTAAAGAAAATTGTGCCAGCTGATGCGTTTGAAGGAACAAATAATAAAATTAACAGTTTTGCAGCAGGTTATGGTACAGCCTTATTTTATGAAGATCAGGAAGTAGTGAAAGAGCTGCAAGCACAATTCCCATTATATGCAGATAATTTCCCGGTATGGTCAGAGCATTCTTCAGCAATTGCCCAATTTGCCACTTGGACAGCGCTGGCGGAGAAAAATATTGGTGCCTCTTTGCAGCACTATAATCCGATCATTGATGATGAAGTTTCGATTGCTTTTGATGTGCCTTCAAACTGGAAGCTACGTGCCCAACTCGTGTTTGGTTCGATCGAAGCACCAGCAGGTGAAAAAACCTTTATGGATGATGCAGAGCGTTTTAAAACTTTTAATTAATTGAGTTAAATAATAAAAAAGGAGTGCTTCGGTGCTCCTTTTTTATTTTGTATTCATTTAAGACCAAGTGTTTAGCTGAATGAATCAGATGGATATATGCTTAAAGTCTTGGCTATTTGTCTAAGTGATTTATCATAAAATTGTCACGTATACTCGGCATAGTGCAAGCAGACTTAAATAATCAGGAAAAAGAAGCGAATGAATTTACGTATTATGATCGCAGTTGCGACTTTAATGGGAAGTACTTCTGTTTTTTCAGCAGTGACCTTGACGGCACCAGAAGAAATCAAGATTGTCGGGGTGAATGAGCGAGAAGTGAATAGTGGATTAATCCGTAAAAAACAGACTTATAAGCTAGATCCGGGTTCAAACAGTATTAGTGTACGTTATATCGAATTCTTCCAGCATAATGATAATAGCCATGACATTTTAAAATCGGATGTAGTAACAGTTAAAACACCTGAATTAAAAGATGGCGAAAGTTATCGTTTGGCTTTGATTAATGCACCTAAAGATTTTGATACTGCACAAAAATATAAAGACCAACCGATTATTGGTTTATACGACGCCAGAAATCAATTGTTGGTACAACAGTCAGGCGCAAATAGTGAAACCAAACCATTATTGGGTAAAAGTGTATTAGGTAAAGCACTAGACTTGACAACTAAAACAGTTGCTCCTGCAAATCAGCCTGCGCCTGTTTATGCACAGGCAGCGGTATCACCAGTGGTAGCGAATCTAAATTCAGCTGAAACAGCAATAAAAACTTCTACTGACCAAAAGCTGATTCAGCTTTGGCAACAAGCATCTAAAGAAGAGCGTCGGAAGTTTATGTTATGGCTAGCAGAGCAAGGGAATTAAAAAAACATGAAAAAGATCGGTTTATACCGATCTTTTTTAGTTTGAGAGCTAAACGTTACACTTTGAAAATATATTTCAGGCCAGAATGATGGATTTACACACCTAAACCTGCTAAAAATACGCATTCAGAGTAAAAAATGAACGACCAAATTATATTTTCATATATTTTTATGAAAAGCACTTGCGCTCATTGTGAAACTGTATAGAATACGCAGCACACCAACGCAATGCATGAAACGAAAAGTTAAGTGATTGGGTTGGAGCTTAAAACCGACGAGGTTTTAAGTAAGATCATTAAGAGATTATGA
>NZ_DFRO01000024.1:0-27893 GCF_002381195.1 Acinetobacter sp. UBA3461
GCACATATTATTTTAAATGAAATTAATGTTGATTTTGATTTGGAACGTGTTGATTTAAAAACACATAAAACTGAGAAAGGCACAGATTATTACGAGATCAATCCAAAAGGCTATGTTCCAGCACTGGAAATTAACCCGGGCCTGATTCTGACTGAGAACGTTGCGATTCTTCCATTTCTGGCACAACACGATCCAAAACAAGATTTAATTCCTCCATCAGGTATGGGACGTGCCAAAGTCCTGGAATGGTTAGGTTACCTAAACTCAGAGTTACATGATGCTTATGCGGTGTTCTTTGGTGCGCCAATGGATGAGGAAGCCAAGAAAAAGGCGTATGCAGAAATTGACCGCTTATTAAGTTACATTGATAAAGCCATTGGTGAATCAGACAATGATTACCTGGTGGATGATAACTTTGGACCAGCAGATGCTTATCTGTTTGTACTTACTAACTGGTCAAATCATATCGAACACGATTTGACACCTTATAAAAATATCATTCACATTCGTAATAAAGTCGCAGAGCGTCAGTCAGTACAGATCGCTATGCGTGATGAAGGACTGATTCCTTAATACACCACAGCAAATCAATAAAGGACTCGATTGAGTCCTTTATTTTTGCACTTAATTTTCTTATCAACGAATTTATTTAAAGAAATAACCTGTCTCAGGCGAGCTGGCATTGGCCATACGCTTACGTGGCATGCGACCCGCTAAGAATGCTTCACGACCAGCTTCTACTGCTTTACGCATGGCAGATGCCATTAAGACTGGATTCTGTGCTGCTGCAATGGCTGTATTCATCAACACGCCATCACAACCGAGTTCCATGGCAATTGCTGCATCACTGGCTGTGCCGACACCAGCATCGACCAGTACAGGCACTTTGGCATTTTCCTTAATGATAGAAATGGTATGAGGATTCAGAATTCCCAGACCTGAGCCGATCAGACTTCCTAAAGGCATGATCGCAACACAACCCATGCTTTCCAGTTCCTGCGCCACGATTGGATCATCTGACGTATACACCATAATTTCAAAACCATCATCAATCAGGGTGCGTGCTGCTTTTAAAGTTTCAGTGATATTTGGATATAAGGTTTTTTCATCACCCAGAACTTCCAGTTTTACCAGGTTATGACCATCCAGCAGTTCACGTGCCAGCATACAGGTGCGTATAGCACTGTTAGCATCAAAACAGCCAGCGGTGTTAGGCAGAATGGTATATTTTTCGGGTGGAATCACGGATAGCAGATTCGGCTGGTCTGGATGCTGGCCGATATTCACGCGACGGATTGCAACCGTAACAATTTCAGCACCACTCGCCTGAATCGCCTGATCTGTTTCCTGTAAGTCTTTATATTTTCCTGTACCAACCAACAGACGTGACTGGAACTGGCGTGAGCCAATTTGAAGTAAATCTTGCATAGTATTTCCGAACCTTAGCCGCCACCGACAGCGTGAATGATTTCGATTTTGTCTGCCTCACAGATTGGCGTTGCTGCCAGTCTACTTTTGGGAACGATCATTTCATTGACTTCAACGGCATAGCGCTTATCTTCAAGCGCAAGGTGCTGAACCAGTTCCATTAAGGTGGTGCAGTCAGTCTGTTGTTGTTCGCCATTGATATAGATGTTCATTTTGGCACCCTCTGAATGTGATCAGTTCTTACTTGATGTATTTAAATGCATTCCAGGCCAGGGTCAGCCAGCCTGCAATCATCAGTGCACCTCCGATCGGGGTAATTGCACCCAAACCACGAGGTAAACCAAGTGCCATAATATAGAGTGAACCACTGAACAGTAAAATGCCCAATTGAATCAAAATGAAACTTAGTTTAATCGGCAACTGTGGAATCACTTTTGCCAGAATGCCTAACAGCAACAAGCCCAGCGCATGATAGAAAAAGTAATCGGTTGCAGTCTGCCACCAGCCAAGCTGTGCTTCAGTTGCACGTGCTTTCAAGCCATGCGCACCAAAAGCACCCAGCATTACGGCAAGGGCCAGGTTAATCGCTGAAATTGCAATCCACATCTGAACTGATCTTCCTGTAAATTTTGCGCTTAACCTTAGCATAAAAGCACAGGCTGAAACACCGTATTAAAAGACAAAAAAGCCTTCAAATCTGAAGGCTTTTCTATATAAGACATGAAACCTAATTGGAAGACATCGCAACTTTAATTTTTTCCATGGCATTCTTTTCAAGCTGACGAATACGTTCTGCAGAAACATTATATTCTGCGGCAAGCTCATGCAGGGTAGATTTTTCATCATCCAGCCAGCGACGCTGCAAGATGTTACGTGAACGGTCATCTAGTTGTTCCATGGCATCGTGCAGGGCAGCTGTACTTTGTTCTTCATAGTCTTCATTTTCAATCAGACGTGCCGGATCATAACGGTTATCTTCCAGATACAGCGCTGGAGCGACATGACCTGAACCTTCATCGTCATCATCACCTGAAGCTTCAAATGCTGCGTCATAGGCAGTCAAGCGACCTTCCATTTCCAGAACCTGTTCGGGGGTTACATTCAGGTCATTAGCAATTGATCGAGCTTCATCTAAGGTTAGCTTTTTAGATGACTTTTTCAGACTACGCAGATTAAAGAACAGTTTGCGCTGGGCTTTAGTTGTCGCAATTTTGACAATACGCCAGTTACGGATTACATATTCGTGGATTTCAGCCTTAATCCAGTGCACGGCAAAGGAAACAAGACGAACACCCATATTCGGGTCAAAGCGTTTAACCGCTTTCATTAAGCCAAGGTTACCTTCCTGAATCAGGTCACCTTGAGGCAGGCCATAACCTGCATAACTACGTGCAATATGGACTACAAAACGCAGGTGGGACATCACCAGCATTTTTGCTGCGTCCAGATCCTGGTCATAGAAATATCGGTCTGCCAACTCTTTTTCTTGTTCGGCAGTTAAAATAGGAATCTGATTGACAGTACTAATATAAGCACCGAGATTGACACCTGGCGCCGATAATGACAGGGGCATCAATTGATTGCTGCTGTCACTCATGTGTTCTCCTTGAGGAATAACGGGATCATTCCCAAATCTAAGATTTATGTTAATCCAATCTCCAGTCAAATGATGGATATTTGGGTAGAGATATGTAAACTTTTATACGAATGTGGAGATAAATAGTTTAATTGAAAATTTTTAAGATTCAATTATGTAGTGAAACTCCACGTCGGAAATTCGTTGCATATCATACTTCAGCTGATTTAACTCACAGTAACGCGAAACATCAATCTGGCTGTGTGGATCTGATGATTTCAGCAGAAAGGTTTCGCCGGGATGGCTTTTCAGGGCACGCTTTAACATCAATAACGGCATAGGGCATGGTTTACCCATGGCATCGACGGTGCGAATCTGATCTGCGTTGTCAATCATTTCCGTAATATTCATTCGACTTTAAAAGGGGTCTAAATATTAGCAAATAGGATGCCAAATCCCAACTTTTTTAAAAAATATAAACGAAATAATAATTAAAAAAACCTTATGCAAATTTCTGAAAAAAATAGCGAAATCAATTAGAACAAACCTAAAAAAAGGCTATTAATTGTTATAAACCCATGTTAAGCTCGATGAGTTAGTGGGATTTTAGATAAACAAATTGATTGTTTTTCGTCCTGCAAATAAATGGATGTAACCGGGATTTTGTTAATAGTTTTACAGAATGATTACAAGCTTAAAAATAATATTTTCAAACTTGTTTGCTCTGCTGTTTGCAACACCGGGTGGTCCTTCTTTTCGGTACAATGAGGATTAACTTATGACAGCTGCTCGCGAACAAGGCGTAGTTAAGTGGTTTAACGATACTAAAGGCTTCGGCTTTATTCAACGCAATGGTGGTGATGACGTATTCGTTCATTTCCGTGCAATCCAAGGTGACGGTCACCGTTCACTTCGTGATGGCCAACGTGTTGAATTCAGTGTTGTAAAAGGCCAAAAAGGCTTCCAGGCTGAAGAAGTTCAACCATTAGACTAATCTTCGGATTAAGCTAATAAAACGCCCCAATATAAATTGGGGCGTTTTTTGTTTATACTGTCTGTATCTTAGTGATTATCTATTTAGAGCACCGCTTTATGTCATCTGGTTTTGAAACCTTAAATTTACATCCTAATCTAAAACAAGCGATTGATGCTTTAGGCTTTTCTTCTATGACGCCTATTCAGGAGAAGGTTTTAAAATTCACATTGGCAGGTCACGATGCAATTGGTCGTGCGCAAACGGGTACGGGCAAAACAGCGGCCTTCCTGGTGAGTATCATCAATGATCTATTAAATAATCCTGTTCAGGAACAGCGTTACCGTGGTGAGCCACGTGCACTGATTCTGGCACCGACTCGTGAACTTGCACTACAAATTGAAAGTGACGCGCATGAGCTGACCAAGTTTACTGACCTGAGTGTCGTGACGCTGCTTGGGGGTGTGGATTTTGACAAGCAAAAAGCACAGCTCGATAAGGCACCTGTGGACATCATGGTTGCTACTCCAGGTCGCTTGATTGACTTTGTTGAACAAAAAGAAGTCTGGTTAGATCAGATTGAATTCCTGGTGATTGATGAAGCAGACCGCCTGCTGGATATGGGCTTTATCCCTTCAGTGAAACGTATCGTACGTTTCTCGCCACGCAAGGAACAGCGCCAGACTCTGATGTTCTCGGCAACTTTTAGCTATGACGTATTGAATCTGGCACAACAGTGGTTATTTGAACCCGTAACGGTTGAAATTGAGCCAGAAAAGAAAACCAATGCGGACGTTGAACAACGTGTATATATGGTTGCCAAGGCAGATAAATATAAACTGCTACAAGACATTTTGCGTGATGAACCGATTGAGAAGGTCATGATTTTTGCCAACCGTCGTGATCAGGTGCGTAAACTCTATGATCATCTGAAACGTGACAACTATAAAGTGGTGATGCTGTCTGGTGAAATTGCCCAAGACAAGCGCTTAAAAATGCTGGACCAGTTTAAAAATGGAAAACACAATATCATGATCGCAACTGATGTAGCAGGTCGTGGTATTCATGTGGATGGTGTATCGCATGTAGTGAACTTTACCCTGCCAGAACAGTCTGATGACTATGTACACCGTATTGGTCGTACGGGACGGGCCGGGACTCGTGGTGTCAGTATCAGTTTCCTGTCGGAAGACGATGCGTTCTATCTTCCAGAAATTGAAAAAGCGATTGGTCAAAAATTACCATTGACCCGCCTGGAAGGTTATTGCTAATTTCCAGTTTGTAAAAAAACCGCTCATTGGGCGGTTTTTTTAGCTAGCTAAAAAGACTTTAGTTAGACTGGCAACGGAAAGTCAGGGTAGTTTGGTAGTCATCATCTGAATTGATGCTATTGCCTGTACCCGCAATATTACCAAGTACTGTGGCAGCAGCCTGAATAATCTGCCCGGTCTGCTCATCTACCACGCCTTTCAGTGCGCCATCATAAGTGGACTGTTCATCTACAATAATAGCTGTTGATCGTGAACCACATGTTTTAGAAGCGGCGCTTACGGCATTATTTTTGGCAATGACTTGGGTCTTACCTAATCCGGTAACTTCGAATTGATTATTTTCTTTGCGGATTGCAGTTGTGTTGGTTGGATTAGTACTACACGCAGTCAGAGCGAGTGCAGTGGCAATAGCTGCACCCATTGTTAATATTTTTGTCATGTCTAAAAACCCGTCAAGATCAGATAATCGTATAATTAATCACATAATAATCTTTAGAATTTGTACAGCATGTATAAGTTTGGAAATTTTCAGTATTAGCCATGTCATTATCATAAATGCTGTTTAATGATTTTTATCAGAAACGAAAACAGTGAGCTAAATATATTTGAGCACGAAGAATAAAAATGAAGGATATAGAGAATCCCAAGATGAATATGCTAATCTTGAATACAGTTTTTAAGTATAGAAATACAAGGCAATGACCGAATCAACGATCGAAATCGTTCATCAGAATATTCATCAACGTCAATCTATTGGTCAGCTGATTGCCCCGGCACCCAATGCTGAACAGCTGGAAATGGCCTTTCAGGCTGCGCTGACTGCGCCAGATCACCACCGTTTAAAACCTACTGAATTTGTAGTTATTCCAGATGATAAGCGTGAAGCTTTTGGTGAGTTATTGTCTCAGGCATTAATCGATCTGGGGCAAACTGAAGCTGCTCAGATTGAGCGGGTAAAACATCATCCTTTCCGTGCACCTTTACTGGTTCTGGCTTTGACCCGTTTGAAAGATCATCCCAAGGTGCCGCATTTTGAGCAGATTCTGAGCTCTGGTGCCGCAATTCAGAATTTCTTATTGTCCCTGCAAGCTCAAGGTTTTTCGACCATGTGGCGTAGTGGTGCTGTAGTAGAATCGCTATACTTTAAACAGGCTTTAGGAATTTCAGGTGATGATCTGGTTTCAGGCATCATTTATATTGGAACGGCGGCAAAAACTATTGCGCCACGTGCAGAAATCCATACAGAAGCATTTGTCAGCCAGTGGAATCCATCACGTTAATTTGGCTAGATAAGGATATTAGAAACACATGTCAGAATTAAAATTTTCAGATCTGGTTGAACCTGTAGAAATTGATCGTAAGACTGCGTTGCGAATTACAGTGTTGGGTGGTGGCAGTTTTGGTACAGCAATGGCGAATACTGCAGTACGCAATGGCTGTGACACCATGATCTGGATTCGTGATGAAGCCACGGCTGCGGATATTAATGCCACGCATATGAACAAGCGTTATCTGCCAGATTTTCAGCTCGAGCCTGCACTATTGGCAGTTTCTGATTTAGAAAAAGCAGTACGTGATCGTGACATTATTCTGGTGGCAATTCCAAGCCATTCCTTCCGTGATGTACTGAAGAAAATTAAGCCTTTTATTAGCTCTCAGGCCGTGATTTCACTGACCAAAGGTATTGAAGCGAAAACCTTTAGTTTTATGAGTGATATCATTCGGGAAGAATTACCTGAAGTGCCTTATGGGGTCCTTTCAGGCCCGAACCTGGCGAAAGAAATTGTGGCGGGCCAGCCAGCAGGGACTGTGATTGCAAGTGATTCTGAACTGGTGCGTTATGCAGTACAGCAAGCTTTGCACAGTGCTTTATTCCGTGTTTTTGCCAGCGATGATGTGCATGGTGTAGAGCTTGGTGGTGCGCTGAAAAATATTTATGCAGTCGCAATGGGTATGGCAGCCGCCTATAACGTCGGTGAAAATACCAAGAGTATGATTCTGACTCGTGCCTTGGCAGAAATGAGCCGTTTTGCGGTGAAGCTTGGTGCGAATCCATTAACCTTCCTGGGGCTGTCGGGTGTAGGGGATTTATTCGCTACCTGTAATAGTCCGTTAAGCCGAAACTATCAGGTTGGTTATGCGCTGGGTAAAGGTAAAACTCTGGAACAGGCAACTACTGAACTGGGTCAGACGGCGGAAGGGATTAATACTATTGTACAGGTAAAAGCACGTTCAGAAGAACTGGATGTATACATGCCAATTACTTGTGCACTGTATGCTGTGATCTTTGAAGGTGCACCGCCGATGAGTATTGCGGTGTCTTTAATGAAAAATGGTCATCGCAGTGATGTGGAATTTGTCTTGCCACATCATCAAGTCTGATTTATAAGTGATGGAACTGTATGATCAGTCTCATATTATGACCTGATCAGCAGCTTGAATGAATAGGGAAATGGTATGCAACTGACACTCGTGCGTCATGGCGAAGCAGCTCCACCGGTAAATGGTAACGACACCAAGCGTCCTTTGACCGAACGTGGACATCTACAGGCAGAACAGACTGCTCAATACCTGAAAGATGTCGTTAAACCTGAAGTCTTTGTAGTGAGTCCGTTGCTTCGTGCTCAGGAAACTCTGGCGCATTTGCAGGCTTTCTATAAAGATGTACCGGTGGTGATCTGTAATACCATTAAGCCGGATGATGATGCCAAAGTGGCTGTGGAGTGGTTGTCTCAGTTACCGTATGAATCAATTGTCGTGGTCTGCCATATGAATGTGGTGGCACATATTGCTTCCATTCTGACAGAGGAGTCTTTCCATTCTTTTCATTTGTCAGAAGCTCGCATTTATGATCAGGCAGTGATTGCAGCAGGTTTATCGACACAGTTAAAAAGCTTTATTCCAACAGTATAAAAAACTATTAAAACGGCAGAACACAATCGATGTTGTATTTATGGATACCAGAAGCCAATGGGGTTTGGCAATGGTCAGATGGGGAATTCTGGAAAAGTGCAGATACACTTGAGCAACTAATTCAGGAAATCCAAGGGCAACATGGGGTAGAGGCAACGGTCTTTTTCCCGAGTCGTCATGTGCAGATTTTGCAGCAGAGCATGTCCAAAGTCCAATATAAGAAAATGGGGCAGGAGGCAATCAAGTATCTGCTGGAGGAATATGTCATTCTACCAGTTGATGCGATGAAGGTGCTTCATCATTTTCAGCAGCCCGATCAGCTCAGTGTATTGGGAATTGCCAATTCAACTGTAGAAACCATGCAGCATGTATTGAACCTTCTTCCGGTTAAGGTTGAGGCATTATTGCCAGATTTTCTGGTCCTGCCTGTTCCTGAAGAAAAGCAACGTGTATTGGCGGAACTTGCTGGACGACTACTGGTTCGCGAATCGGAATATGTGGGTCATTCGGTCGATGACCTGAGTCTTTATCTGGATTATCAGCCTAAAGATGTAAATTACAAGGTGAGTAACCTGAATAATGCTCAGCTGCGTAGTCTGGAAGCCGTTGTTACGCATAATCAGGTTGAATCGTTCCAGTACAGCCTTCCCCAGTTGAAAAAAGCCAAGCAGCATCCTTTTAATGTCTTGCCTAAAGCCAAGTCAGATACGCCAGTTTCCGGTTACTGGAAAGCCTGTGCTGCTGTGTTTTTGGGTATTCTGGTGCTGCAGTTTAGTTATGATGCTGTGCGCTGGTATCAATATAAAAAGATTGCCAATCAAACTGCTTCTCAAGCGATTGATCAGTTCAAATACTGGTTTGGTCAGAACTATCCTGTAAACGAGCAGAATATCAAAAGCCAGTTTGAAGGACAGATGCGTTTAAGTCAGGTGGCGAATACTCAGGCTTTTGATCTGATCAGTCGGGTAGGGCCGGTATTAATGCAAAACCAGATTATTGCGCAGCGGGTCAGTTATGATACTTCAAGTCTGAATATGGATCTGCAGGCGAATTCTTCTGATGCATTAAGCACTTTGACCCGTCAACTGACACAACAGGGTTTTAAAGTTGAACTGGGTAATGTACAGGCCAATGGTACAGGTGCGATCGGATCGGTGAGAATACAATAATGAAAATGCTCGACAATATTCAAATCCGGCTGGACCAGCGCATTGAACGCATTACAGATTATCTGGATAGCCTGAGCGCCCGTGAACGCTACATGGTGATCTTTACCACAATCTTTGTCATCGTGGCTGCAGTCGGTTCGGCACTATTTTATATGCACAGAGCTGCGGATACCCAGCAAAAGCGCCTGAATACCTTAAAAGATACTTTAGTGTGGATGCAGAGTAATGCAGCGACCATGAAGCCAGCAGGCGATCTGCAATTAGATGCCTCAGAAAAAGTGCAGCGTGCTGCCCAGCAGCAGGGGTTGTCGGTTTCATCCCAGCAGCAGGAAGGTAAAATTTTACTCAATGTCAGTCATGAAAATTATTCTGTACTGGCTAATTTTCTGACCCAGCTAGCCCAGAGTGGCTTAACTGTTGAAAAAATGGAACTTATCAGTGATGCCGGACAGATTAAATTAACAGCGACTGTCCTATAAACGGTAAAAATAAAGATTTGCAAAGCATGGTTTTTTTACCGGGCTGTGACTATAATATGCCGACTTAAAAAGCAGTAGACTTTTCTGGATATGTTGTATTCTCTAGCCCGCCCTTTGTTGTTTTCTTTAGCACCAGAGCGTGCACATGAGCTGACACTATCACTGTTGAAATCCTCCCATGCCATGGGGATGATGCGTCAAAACGTTGCTTCTAAACCAGTGACCTGTATGGGAATCGAATTTCCGAATCCGGTAGGTCTGGCGGCAGGGTTGGACAAAAATGGTGCCTATATCGATGCCCTTGCAAGTCAAGGCTTTGGTTTTATTGAAATCGGTACTATTACCCCGCGTCCTCAGCCCGGTAATCCGGAACCCCGACTGTTCCGTCTGCCAAAAGCGAAAGCTATTATTAACCGTATGGGTTTTAATAATGAAGGCGTGGACAAACTGATTGAAAATGTTAAAGCTGCAAAATTCAAAGGTGTTCTGGGGATTAATATCGGCAAGAATGCTGTAACTCCGGTTGAAAATGCAGTTGATGATTATTTAATCTGTCTGGAAAAGGTATATAATTACGCTTCCTACATTACTGTTAATATTTCCTCTCCCAACACAAAAAACCTGCGTAGCCTGCAAAGTGGTGATGCGCTCACTGAATTGCTGGAAACGCTAAAAAACCGTCAGCTTGAGCTTGCTCAAGAAAACCAGCATTATGTACCTCTGGTCTTGAAAGTTGCACCAGACCTTGAAGCTGAAGATATTGCATTTATTGCTCAGCAATTGCTGCAATTCAAGATTGATGGTTTGATTGTGACCAATACGACCTTGTCTCGTGAAGGTGTTGAAGGTCTGGAGCATGCTGAAGAAGCAGGCGGTTTGTCGGGTGCGCCGGTCTTTGAGAAAAGTACGGCGTGTTTAAAAGCCTTTGCAGATGTGCTGCAAGGACAAATTCCATTGATTGGTGTGGGTGGTATTCTTTCGGGTGCCGATGCCGCTGCCAAAAAGCAAGCTGGTGCCAGCCTTGTACAAGTTTATAGTGGCCTCATATATACAGGTCCGACACTTGTAAAAGACTGTGTTGAAGCATTCTGAATTCTATGACTGCCATTGACATCTTTTTACTGTTTATACTGCTCATTGGAGGGCTAAACGGTTTGCGTCAAGGATTTATTAAAGCCTTTGCGAACTTAGCTGGCTGGATTTTTGCGCTCATTGTAGCAGCGAAATATTCAACACTACTTGCGCCTTCCATGACTGCTCTCAGTACAGATCCAGTGGTACAAAAAATTGCAGCATTTGCTTTCATCGTCCTGATGATTGTGGTTCTGACCTGGATAGTAACCTTCTTGCTCAACCGTGTGATGAAAACCCTGAAACTGGGACCTTTAAACCGTCTTGCAGGTGGGGTGTTTGGCAGCCTGAAAGGTCTGCTGATTGTCCTGATCACCATGCAGGGAATCGGGCCGTGGGTAGAAAGCTCACCACACTGGAAACAGTCCAAAGTGATTCAGACTTTGCTTCCTTATGCGCCATGGGCGACCCAGATGTCCAAAGATGCTGCAAACGAAGCCCTACAACATATCAAGTCGGAAGATTCCAGAAAATCTTCAGATGTATCAGCTGAGCCTGCTGTAAAGAGCAAATCATCAGCTGAGTCTACGAATAATCCTTTTTATTAATCCTAGCTTGTCTGCGAGGTTGCTATGTGTGGAGTGGTTGGTATTGCTGGTAAATCAGCTGTTAACCAAATGTTGTTTGATGCATTAACGATGTTACAACATCGTGGACAGGATGCAGCTGGGATTGTAACTTGTCATGAAGGTCGCCTGTTCCTTCGTAAAGATGTTGGTATGGTGCGTGATGTATTCCATACTCGTCATATGCGTGCATTACAAGGTAATTACGGTATTGGCCATGTGCGTTATCCAACTGCGGGTACCTCAAGTAGTGCTGAAGCGCAGCCGTTTTATGTGAACTCTCCTTACGGGATTACGCTGGCACATAACGGTAACCTGACCAATGCTGAAGAAATTCATGATGACCTGTTCAAGACTGACTTACGTCATATGAACACCGATTCTGATTCAGAAGTTCTGCTCAACGTATTTGCGCACGAATTGCAGAAGCGTGGCAAACTGGTACCGACCTCTGAAGATATTTTCCATGCCGTAACACGCGTGCATGAGCGCTGCAAAGGTGGTTATGCAGTTGTTGCCATGATTACAGGTCAAGGAGTGGTTGGTTTCCGTGATCCTAATGGTATCCGTCCATTGATTTACGGTTCGCGTGAAACTGAAAACGGTATGGAATATATCATCGCTTCTGAATCTGTAGCGATTACAGCGTTGGGCTTTAAAGTTGAACGTGATATCGAGCCAGGTGAAGCTGTTTTCATTGACTCTGAAGGGAACTTCTTTACCAAGCAATGTGCTGCAAAGCCAGAATACCGTCCATGTATCTTTGAATATGTGTACTTTGCGCGTCCAGATGCAATCATTGATGGTATTTCAGTGTATAAAGCCCGTCTGAAAATGGGTGAGAAACTGGCCCATAAAATCCTGCGCGAGTGGGGTGATGAACATGATATCGATGTGGTTATTCCAATTCCAGATACATCACGTACTTCTGCGCTTGAACTGGCAAATACGTTGGGCGTGAAATTCCGTGAAGGTTTCATGAAGAACCGTTATATTGGTCGTACCTTCATTATGCCAGGTCAGCAACTGCGTAAAAAATCAGTACGTCAGAAGCTGAACCCGGTTGAGCTGGAATTCCAGGGTAAAAACGTTCTATTGGTCGATGACTCAATTGTTCGTGGTACCACGTGTAATGAAATCATTCAGATGGCGCGTGATTCCGGTGCGAAAAAAGTATTCTTTGCGTCTGCTGCACCAATGGTGAAATATCCAAACGTGTACGGTATCGATATGCCAGCCAAATCTGAGTTGATTGCGTCTGAACGTAGTGTTGAGGAAATTCGTGAAATTATTGGTGCTGACCGTCTGATTTTCCAGGATCTGGAAGATCTGAAAGATGCAGTACGTACCAAGATTGTACCGAACCTGCGTGAATTCGACTGTTCTGTATTTGACGGCGTATATGTGGCTGGCGGTATTGATGAAGCATACCTTGACCAGTTACAGCAAAAGCGTAATGATGGCGCCAAAAAAGGTGACAAGTTTATTGATGTAAATATCGATGCAGCATCAGTAGACCTGACTGGCGTGCGCGAAGTCTAAGTCTTTAAAATCATGAAAAAAGCGGGAATTTCCCGCTTTTTTCATTTATGATTGGGCAAAGCTAGAACAATGTGATCAGGGTGAAGCATTGAAAAGCGTAGGATATGCGTTTATCAAGAATAAAAATATGCTATGGCCAGCCAGTGTCTGTCTGATTGCTGTGCTATCGACGATAGCAATTATTAATACTGTCGTTGGTTTACTGGTCTATTATTTTGATCCTGCTCAATCTATATATTGGCATGTGCTAAGTCCTTATCTGATTGCTCTGGTCGGTTCGATCATGGTGGTGTCAGTACTCTATGAATTTTATGTCTTTCGTGCCGGTGGTTATTCCTTGGCACGGCAGATGGGTGCACGTCGCCTGAGTCTGATTGAAAGCGTACCGGAGGAAAGCGTCGCTCTGAAGATTGCTGAACAATTGGCAGATACTTTTCTGATTGAGCCTCCTGCGGTGTATGTTTTGCCTGATGAAGTTGGAGTCAATGCACTGACTGCCGGTTTTAACCCGGGAAATACTGCCATTATTCTGACTTGGGGGGCATTGCAAAATCTGGATGAAATTGAACTGTATGGTTTATTAAGCCATGAGTTTAACAAGATTCTTTCTGGTGAAGCGGCAGAAAATACCCGGCTCAAGATTCTCTACAGTAGCCTGACTACTTTTAGTCAGTGGGGCAGTAAGATTGCCAAACGGGGATTCTATCGGAATGGCATGCCGGCAGAAAACAAGTTTGAGACTCTGTTTGTTGGTATTGGTGCGGTGATCTGGCTGATTGGTAGCTTAGGCGTACTGATTACCCGTTTCATTAAATATATTTCGCTCAGTGGCAGGACTTTTAAGAATGATCAAAAAACCCGTCGTCTGATTCAAAATGATGCCAATGTACAGACTTTGCTGCGGATTTATGTGCATCATTCCGGTTCACAGATTCATAGTGAATATGCAGAGTCGATTTCACATATGTGTTTTGCTAACTCCCTCAGTCAGCAGAACTGGCTGAATATTCATCCCAGTATTGAACAGCGAATCTATGAAATGAATCCTTCCTTGATTCAGGATCTGCAGCTTGAAAACCTAAAAAAACTACAAAATCAGCCTTTATTTAGTCTGTTTCGGTCACTCGAAGAAATGGCGGTCACAAGTGCAGCTTCCTGGAGTTCGCCACAGCCATTGCCTTTACTACGTCTGTCGCCGATCAGTTTTGCAATTAAAGATGCAGTTAAACCACTGAATCCGGAGAATCGTGCCAATACGCCACGACCAGAGCTAATTGAACGCGCATTGCAAACTGCAACTGGCTCGCGAGAGGTCATGGTTGCAATTCTGATGATCCGGCAATATCGGGAATTTATTCCCACCGATGCTGAAGTCAGCCGGGCCATTGTAGATTCATTGTTAAATCTGGATGGGCGTGTGCATATCTCGATTTTTCAGCAAGCCTGCAAAAATATTGGTGGCATGCCGACCACGGTAGCACGACAATTCGTGATGAAACTGGCACGGATTATTCAGGAAGATGGTGAAATTGGTCTGCTAGATGCCTTGTTGCTTGAATGTGTGAAATATGAGCTGAATCTACTCCCCGTACATACCCCGACGGCACTGGAAGAAGTTAAACCACAAATCGTACGCCTGATTGATGCATTGCTGCATGTACAGCAGATCAATAGTGATAATCAGCTGGATGTTCGCGAGCGCATTTTAAAACGTATTCTGACTCAAAAAGAACTGGAAATGTATACCGAAATTTCAGATGAGCCGATTGATCTGGCTGAAATTCTGAATGATATTTCTGGCCTGTTGCTGCGTGATCGACTGAGTATATTGGGCATTGCAGAAATCTGTCTCTGGAATGATCGGATCATTACTCAAGATGAATTCGACGTGATGGAATTACTGTACTGGCGTTTGGGTTTTGAAGTAGATGAAATTGTGGATCAGATGCAGAAAAAGAACAGCATCATGATTATCTAATCCAGACTTGAAAGTGTTTGTTAACTCACGCACGATCTTTAAATAATGTTTGAACCTGCATGTAAATAACCCGAAGAGAATGACTAAAATCAAATTTGCTACAAATCAATTGTAATGTACAGTGAAAAATCCGAAAAAGTTCGGCAAAGGAAGTGGATTCCCGCTAAAATATTCAGCCTGAAATAGGTGATGAAGACAAGATGATAGGGCATCAGCGTGACATACTGGCGACACTAGGAATTGATATCTGGATTCCTCGGGCGGAGCCGTGTCAATCGCACCAGCCGGCGCTTTGGCGTGACCAGTCACAACCTGAAGTCCTGAGTGAAATCATCCTTCCTGAGCTTAAAGCTGAAGCCTCAGTGATTGAACGTTCTGTCGTATCTGCACCTGTAGAAGTGCCTGCGCCAGTCGTTATAATGCCAACAATGGAAATACAGCCGCAGCCAGAACTGGTACATGAGCTTCGCGAAATTGTTGAGGTCGCGCCTTTTAGCCTGCAGGCATTAAGTCTTGCACACTGTATTATTGTCATTGATGCCACGAGCTTAACTGAAGATCAGCAATTATTGTGGTCGAATATCCAACGTGCAATGTTGGGTGAGTTTGCAGAGCTGAACTGGCCATTTCCTTGGGATAATGTGCAGGATGGACGCGGCGTGGAGTCTTATATCCAGGGTTTTCTGGATGGCATGAGTCACGATAAAAATATTATTTTTCTTGGTACTGTTCCACATCTTTCAAACAGTAAAATTACCCAGTTGGCCTCCCTGCAGGAGATGCTGGATCGGCCAATCCTTAAAAAGCGACTCTGGCAGTTTATGCAAAGTAGGCCTGTCAGCATGGAATAAATAAGCATGAAGCAAAAAGTTGTTGTATTTAGTCAAATTCCTCCAGAGATTCAAGCCAAACTCGAACAACAATATAATGTGGTATATATCCAGCCCAAGCTGGGTGATGTCAATCAACAGATTTTGCAGCAAGCACAAGATGCAGATGGCATGATTGGCGCAGGACGACTGCTCAATCGAAATAATCTGGAAACTGCGACTAAACTAAAAATCATCTCCAGTGTCAGTGTTGGCTACGATAATTACGATCTTGAATATTTAAATGAAAAGAAAATTTATCTCACTCATACACCGCACGTGCTCACTGAAACCACAGCTGATCTTGCATTTACTTTACTCATGGCCGCAGCGCGTAAAGTAACTTATTTAGATCAATGGACCAAGCAAGGACAGTGGCAGCGTACTGCCAGCGAAGCACAATTCGGGGTGGATATTTTTGGCAAGACTTTAGGAATTATTGGATTAGGTCATATTGGCGCAGCAATCGCGCGACGTGGCTTTCATGGCTTTAATATGAATGTGCTTTATCATAACCGTCGTGAAAAGCTGGAGCTGGCGCAAGGCTTAAATGCAGAATATTGTGATTTAAAATCCTTATTACAGCGTTCTGATTTTGTGGTAGTCGCAGTGGATTTAAATGCAGATTCCAAAGCACTTGTTGGTGCAGAAGAACTGGCATTGATGCAGCGGCATGCAGTCTTTGTGAATATTTCGCGCGGCTCGGTTGTTGATGAGCAGGCACTGATTCAGGCTTTAAAAAATCGTCAGATTTTTGCCGCAGGGCTGGATGTCTATCAAAAAGAGCCATTGCAAGCATCAGAGCTATTTAAACTTGATAATGTGATTACCTTGCCACACGTAGGTTCGGCAACTGCGCAAACACGTCAGCGTATGGCAGAACTGGCATATCAGAACCTGGTGGATGCTTTGCAAGGACGTGTACCACGCTATGTGGTTAACCCGCAGCTCTAATAATATTAAATAACATTTTCTTGCGTTTATGCCCTTTTTTCAATGGTATATTCAAGCAGGTTTCGTAATCAGGCTTAGAGATTTATTCATTGAAACGTTTGGTTTTGGCTTGTGGATTAAGCGCATGTATGGCAATAGGGCATACCGCTTCCGATACTTTTAATACCCAGTCTAGTCAGTTTACTGTTCCAGAAATTGGAGCAGGTGTAGGGCTGATAGATCAGCAAAAAGAGCGCATGATCGGTGAAAAGGTTTATCGTCAGGTACAGAAACAGTTACCTGTGGTGCAAAATCCTTGGATGGAAGACCAGTTATTTTCAGTGTTTTCACATATTCTTAGCCAGACTCAATTACAGCAACCAATTGGTCTGATTGTGGTTAATGATCCCCAGATTAATGCTTTTGCTGTGCCTGGTGGCTTATTTGCCTTAAATATGGGATTACTCAATTCAGCGCGTAATATGGATGAAGTGGCCGGTGTGATGGCGCATGAAATTGCACATGTCACACAACGTCATTACAGTCGATCCCAAGAAGCATTTAAAGGACAGGGATTATTAGCACTCGCGGGAATCCTGGTCGGAGCCTTAGTGGCATCGCAAGCAGATGGCGATGCGGGTGCAGCCGTAATGATGGGCTCACAAGCAGCTTTAATGGATCAGCAGCTTTCTTATAGTCGTAATCAGGAACGTGAAGCAGATCGGATCGGTATGCAGTATATGTATGCTTCGGGCTATAACCCGCAGAGCATGGCTGATTTCTTTGAGGTGATGCATCGTTCAACCAGCCGTTTAAGCTTTCTGCCAGATTTCTGGTTTACTCATCCCTTAACGACTGAGCGTATGAGTGAGGCACGTTTACGCGCCAATCAGATGCCGAAAGTTAAACCAAAGCTGATTGACCAGAATTTTGAGATTATTCGTTGGTATAGCAAAGTACTGTCCCGTCAGACGACTGAGCAGCAATTAAAAATTTTAGCAGGACAAAACAGTTTTGCAGGGCAATTGGCACTCACTGCTTACTATCTGCAACAAGGTGATGAGGATAATGCACAACAGGCATTAGACCAGGCAAAAAAGTATAATCAGATTCATCCTTTGCTGGTGCTGTTTCAGACCGATATTTATCTTGGGAAAAATCAGCTGGAGCCAGCTCTGCGTAGTGTGCGTTCTGCAGCATCCATCATGCCGGAAAACCGGGCACTCAATTATAAATATGCAGAAGTATTGATTCGTATGAAGCAAACCGATCAAGCCAAGATGATCGTGCAACGTTTCCTGAATGCTAATTCACGTGATTTAAGTGCCTGGCGCTTAATGCTGTCAGCAACCAATGCCGAGCCTGTATCTGAGATTAAAACGATTAATGTGCTGCGTTACCGTGCTGAAGTGGAATATTGGACGGGAAATGAGGAGGCAGCTATTAAATCCTTACTACATGCACAGCGAGTCAGTAAGAAGAATCAGTCATTGTCTGCAAGTATTTCACAACGTTTAAAACAGATGCAGCAGGAAAGAAAATACAAGATTTAATCTTCTCATAAAAATTACTTATTAAAGCTGTGATCTATATCAACCTCTGTGCTTTATTTCAAGTTTGCCTTGTACTATGCTGAGTTGCAAATGAAAGCACATGAGAAAGCATGAATGAAAAGAACATTGTTGTGCCTGTTTCTGGTTTGGGGAATATCACATAGTTATGCAGCGAGCACTAAGGATTATGTGCGGGCAGTAGAGCGTATCAGCGATGAATATCATCAGCAGTCACGAGATTTTCTGCGCAGTTTAAATCCACAACAACAGAATTTAACTGCAGCACAACAGGTGGAATTTTGTGGGATCGTCAGGCGTTATGTAGATCAGCTTTATCAGGCAACTGATAAAAATCGTGATGCACTAGACTTTCAGCTACAAAAACTGACACGGCAAGATATTGTGGATCAGGTGAAATCTTCAAAAATGATGCAATTACTGCAAAGCAAAAATGTAAATTGTAATTTGTGATTTATTAAAATTAAAAAAGAAATTTGGATTGCTAAGAACTGGCTAGCAATTAAGTCAGTTCAACGCAAATAGAGATTTAAAGCAGGGGATTATGCCAGTTTAGCTTTGATTTTAGCTGAAACTTGTGCAGGATCGGCGCGCCCGGCTATGAGCGGACGCAGAGAATTCATCACCTTACCCATATCTTTCATGCTAGTAGCTTCTTGCGCTGTAATCGCTTGCGCAATGATGGAATCAAGTTCTTCCTCAGTCATAGCTTCTGGTAGAAATTGAGATAGAACCTCAACTTCGGCTTGTTCCTTACTAGCTAAATCTTCTCGACCAGCACCTTCAAAGGCTTTGATCGATTCTTTACGTTGTTTAATTTGCTTTTCAATGACCGCAAGAACCTGAGCGTCGTCAAGTTCTTTGCGCTCATCGACTTCGATTTGCTTAATTGCTGCCTGAAGACTACGAATTACCGTTAACTTAGCCATTTCTTTAGCACGCATTGTTGCTTTCAAAACTTCAGTTATTTGGTTTTTTAAAGTAGTCATTTATTTAGTCCAGGCAGTCAATCACAAATTAATCTTAGTAAAGGCGAGTCGTACGTACTGATTCACGCGCCAATTTCTTTTGGTAGCGTTTAACAGCAGCAGCTTTTTTGCGCTTACGTTCTTGAGTTGGTTTCTCGTAGAATTCACGCTTACGTACGTCAGCAAGAACACCCGCTTTTTCGCATGAACGTTTGAAACGACGGATAGCTACGTCTACTGGTTCGCCTTCTTTCAATTTAACTTGTGGCATGAAGAATCCTCATATCAGTTAGGGTAAGATCTCGGGCTGAATTGCCCTCAATCACAAGTGAAGGTCAGTATTTTACTCATTTACATCTCATATCACAAGTCTATAATAGTTGTCGCAATTGATTTGATACAGGTTATAGGCAGTTTAATGATCGTTTTAGGCTTAGAAACATCGTGTGATGAGACAGGACTCGCGCTTTATGATAGCGAACTGGGTTTACGCGGCCAGGTTCTGTACAGCCAGATTAAACTGCATGCCGAGTATGGTGGTGTAGTTCCTGAACTGGCTTCGCGTGACCATGTGCGTAAGTTAATTCCGCTCATGAATCAGCTGCTTGAACAGAGTGGTGTGAAAAAATCTGAAATTGATGCAGTGGCATATACCCGTGGACCGGGGCTGATGGGTGCGTTAATGACCGGTGCTTTGTTTGGCCGTACCTTGGCTTTTGCGTTGAATAAACCAGCCATTGGTGTACATCATATGGAAGGTCATATGCTGGCACCATTACTTTCGGCAACGCCACCGGAATTTCCGTTCGTGGCTCTTTTGGTGTCAGGTGGCCACTCGCAATTGATGGCCGCTTATGGCATTGGTCAATATGAGCTCCTTGGCGAGTCGATTGATGATGCGGCTGGTGAAGCTTTTGATAAAGTCGCGAAAATGATGGGCTTGCCATATCCAGGTGGTCCGAATATTTCCAAACTGGCTGAACAGGGCGATCCGAATGCATTTGCTTTTCCACGTCCAATGCTGCATCAAGGTTTAGAATTTTCATTCAGTGGTTTGAAAACTGCGGTTTCTGTGCAAATGAAGAAATTGGGTGATGAAAATCGTGATGCCGATATCGCAGCCAGTTTCCAGGAAGCGATTGTCGATACCTTGGGAAAAAAATCAGTTAAAGCTCTTAAACAAACCGGTTTAAAACGTCTGGTGATTGCGGGTGGTGTCAGCGCCAACAAGCGTTTACGTGAACGCCTAGAGGCTGACTTGGCGAAAATAAAAGCAACTGTGTACTATGCAGAACCGGCTTTATGTACCGACAACGGTGCCATGATTGCCTTTGCCGGTTATCAACGTCTGAAAGCAGGGCAGCAGGATGGATTGGCTGTCACTACGACACCACGTTGGCCGATGACCGAGTTGACGGATCCTCAAGCAGTTTAAAAATATATATAAGAAGGGGCGAAAAGCCTCTTTTGTATGTTCTGATCACCCAAGAAAAAATTAGTTTGAATAAGGCACCCAGACATTTTTCTGCACATTATATTCATATTGAACTAGATCAATATACGTCGATTCAAAAGAGGTATATTTGTCATCTTTTTTGATATGAAAACAATTACGGATATTGCTATAGGTTTGATGCGTACCAGGATGGTCACCGTCATATTGTGAGCCCATAAGACATACTCTTGAATCATTTAATGAAAAAGTATAGGAAGGCTTTTTTTTAAGATTGCCGTTATTATCTTCCCAACCCGTAAATTGATAGTTGAGCGGATAGCCAATACCTGTCTGAGTATCCAACGCAATCAGTTCTAAAGAATCAAGCGTGCCGGTATTTAACAAAATAAATTTGTGATCAAAATTTGCCTTTGATGTTTTTAATACATCTTTGTATCTTGAAATATTGCTTTTAGAGCAAAAATTTCCATTAAACAGATCAGAATCACAATCTGAAACTTCCCGAAAATTTGCATTAGGTTGTGCTTGAATCGAACTATATGAGATCAGTATTGAGCTGAAAAGTATTATTTTTTTAATCATAATTATATAAATAGATAAGTACTATAAGTAAGAGAATACAAGCTATTATAAAAAAAGTGGATAGCTTAAATCACATTATAAAGATCCATATTACTACAATTCAATCTAATATTTAGAAATCTGATCATTGGTGCAAGTAAGAAATATAGATATTAAATATTGAAATAAAAACCTCACCACCATTTGATGAGGTTTTTTACAGTTATTTACCAATAATATTGGACCAAAGAATATCATCTACTTTTCCATTAGCGAGATACACTCCAGCTTTTAATGATTGCGGGGAGTCTTGGCTAATCCTGGTGATTAGCCGCGAGTTAAATAAGCCTTTTTGATGCGTTATGCTGACACTACCTTGCTCAGGCAAATGATGATAATTATTTGCCACTGTTTCCTTCATGATAAATGGAGTAGAACCTGTATCGAAACTAAAGGTATATCTGAAAGTGGCGTCTAAAGGTTGACCGATCACAGTACCCTTTGAATTTAAGGTTCGTATACCATGACTATCGTTGCCAAAGTCATCAACTAAACTAAAGGAATAATCTTTTAATTGTAAATACTCGCGGCTTTCAGCATTATAAATATCACCTTCTGGCAATTTATTGCTATCTGTTTTTACACGCTGGAAGCTCAGATTGGAAATATTGTAATTACGCTCTTGACCTGTGTCTGATTTAGAAGACGTATATTGAATCGAGCCAGAGATCAAATATTGATCTTTCAAACTAAAATCCAAGTTATGTCCATAGCGTACATTGTCAAAAGAAACGGTGGTTGTATCACCATCGCTAATTTGTGTGATTTTAGAACCTGCTACAAATGTCTTGTCCAGAACAATGCAAGTTGCTTTGTTCGGCTTTAAGGTTAGTGTCTTGATATTACCATTTGTTGTAACTTCAGCACATGTTAAATTACCAATCTTGATACTGCTTACTCCAAGATTATAAATCTGCACAGCACGTCCTGTACGACCAAGGGGATAATCAGCAAAAATTTCTCCCACCATATGGGCTAAGGCTTCATTATAGTTATGTGCAAGTTCGCTGGTACCTTCCTGGCCGGTAAGTTTATCTTTGATTTTATCAAGTAAGTCATATTCAGTGAAAGGAACAAAGTCATCAGGTATTTCTGGTGAAATTGCTTCTGGTAAATTTTCTGGCAAGTTGGCTGCTGGTGTCTTACTGCTACTGCTTCCACCGCCGCCGCATGCAATTAATAGAGTACTTAACAGTGCTACGCCACTCACTTTGAATCGAAGTGTCATGATTATTCCCTCAATATCTATTTTAAAATTTATGTAAATAGATGGTATTTTTCTTGATATCTCACTTTTAAGACATAGTGGTTTTTTAAATTCTAAAGTAACAACTACATCTCAAATTCATGGAAATTATGCATGATTATTGTAGGTTTACAATTTTGGATAATTAGGATGAAAAGAGTTAATCTTTTGATTATTAATAAGATTAACTTTATGAAATAATTTTTTTATTTAGAGTAAATACTCTAAATATTTTTAATAAACAATTACCTAAGTGCTCATATCCACTTTAGAAGTAAAATGAATTTATTAATAATTTGAAAAAGTTAATGGAGAAATAATGGTAAAATTCAATGTATTTATTTTGTATTTATTTGTTTTATTGTGTAAGTTTATAAAGTGTGTTTAAAAGATAGAAAATCATAAAATTATTTTATATTTGAATGATTTTTGTAATTATTTTAAAGCTCAGTTTTGTTGAAAATATTTACATAGTGAAACAAAACCGAGCTGATATTTTTTTAATTAAGTCAATTAATTTAAAGTTTTAAGCTGCTGCGAACCAATCCAGTGCTTTGAAAACTGATAAGCGGAACGACCTGAACGTTGACCTCGACCCTGGCACCAACGCAAAGCTTCAGCACGGGCTTCTGTAGTCAATTCCATTTCTGCCTTCTCAAGGTAATGCTCTACAATTTCCAGATAAAGATTTTGATCCATCGGATAGAAAGATAGCCACATACCAAAACGGTCTGATAAAGAAATTTTCTCTTCGATCGCTTCTTGAGGATGTAATTCGGTATATTGTGGAACATCTACTTTAGTAACGGGCGTATTTTCATGCATAAACTCTGGCAGTAAATGACGACGGTTACTGGTTGCATAAATCACAAAATTACTGGAACCGGATTGCAATGAACCATCTAATACACTTTTTAAACTACGGTAATTTTCATCTTCGGCATTAAAGGCCAGGTCATCACAATAAACAATGAACTTTTCCGGACGGTCGGCAATGAGTTTCTGGATTTCGGGCAAATCTGATAAATCATCACGTTCAATTTCAATCAGACGTAAGCCTTGATCAGCATATTCAGTGAGCAGGGCACGAACAATAGAGGACTTACCTGTACCACGCGAACCGGTGAGCAGTACATCATTGGCAGGCAGGTTATTTAGAAACTGTAAGGTATTCTGAATTACTTTCTCTTTTTGCTTTTCAATTCCTTTCAAATCAGCCAGTTGAATCACTCTCAGCTTATGAATTGGTTTGAGTTGGCCATCTTGCCATTTGTAGGCATAAGCAGAGAAATCCGGTACGGTTTTAACTTCCGGCAGGCTTTGCTGAAGCTGCTGAAGGACAGTAGAAAGGGCATTTAAAATATGGTCGGGTAAATCAATTGTAGCCATGATCTCAGATTACGCATTTAAATTATGCTCATGATACTACCATTGCAAAAAAAGCAGTCAAAGCTAGAAAAATGTTATAATTTGCCCAAGAAAGGAGATTTTTCGCTATTGTCCCGCACGTATGATCTGCCTAATTTAAGTATGTGACAGATCTTGTAGCAGCAAAAATAAACATAAGGATCACGCATAGCATGTTGTTAACAGATTTTACTCATCAGATTAATCCTCATCAAGCTTATCGCATCAAGAAATTAAAGCAACAATTGCAGACTGCGGAAACTTATGAGGAGTGGAAATGCATTGCGTTAAAACTGGATGAAGAATCAGGTGCGCAGGAATGGAAGCTTGATAATTCTTCCGATTATTTTGATGCAGAAGTGATCTCTCATCGTTTGGGTAAACTTCGACGATACCGTCTGCAAAAGCGTACTCGTGATTTGATGCATATCTTGCGAGAAGGGCTCAGTTATGACATTGCCAATATCGCGCATCCTTTATTATTTATAGAAACGTATGTTGGCACTAAAAAAATTATTGAAGATTATGTTGAAGAAGTAAGTAAAGGACTGGCTTATATCGCTTCGCAAGAATGTGAATGTCTGACGCTCGAAGAAAAAATAGAATATTTTGAACGTTGCCAGCGTGCTTATGGTCAGCCAGCACTGATGTTTTCTGGCGGTTCAACGCTGGGACTATTTCATACTGGTGTGTGTAAGGCGTTAATGGAACAGGATTTGATGCCGAAAGTGGTATCAGGCTCGAGTGCTGGTGCCATCATGACGGCCATGTTGGGGGTATCCAAGCCATCTGAATATCCAGATATTCTTCAGGGACATAATTTCTTTAATGAGGCCTTTCATTTTCGAAATTTTCGTGAGTTGATGAAGGGTAATGGTGGTCTGGCAGATGTAAAATACCTAAAAAAATTCCTGATTGAAAATTTAGGTAATCTCACTTTTGATGAAGCCCTTAAAAAATCAGGCTTACATATTAATGTCGCCGTTGCACCTTATGATGCGACTCAAGATGCACGGATTATGAATGCTTATACTGCACCGGATCTATTGGTTTGGAGTGCAGTACTCGCATCCTGTGCTGTACCGATTTTATTTCCACCTGTGCGTCTGACCAGTAAGCGCAATGATGGCAAATTCACACCCTATATGTCCTCGACACGTTGGGTCGATGGTAGTGTACGCAGTGATTTCCCACAGGAGAAAATGGCACGGCTGTATAATATTAACTATACCATCGCCAGTCAGGTGAATCCGCACATTGTGCCTTTCATGCAGGACGATGCAGCCCGATTCCGTAAGGACATGCTGAGCTGGCCGCAACGAATTGCACGACGCCAAGGCAAGGTGTTTGCCAAAGGCATGATGGACTTTACCCGTGAGCGGGTGGGAAGTGTACCGCCTGTACGCCGTTTGCTGGATCATGGTTATGGTGTAGTCGATCAGCGTTATTATGGTGATGTGAATATTGTCGGCAAATATGGTCTGCGTCATTATACTTATATGTTGCAAAACCCACGGCCATACCTGTTTAAAATCCTGCAACGTGAAGGTGAACGTGCCACCTGGCCGAAAATTTCCATGATTGAAACCCAGGAGCGGGTAGGAAAAACCATACAGCATTGTCTGGAACTTTTAACCTATCAACATGCACCTGAACAGCAGAAAGAAGAATATATTCCAGTTGATATCTAGTCATGACCTAAACCGAATAAAGTTTGAACTCAACACAAAGCCGCGAAGTTTGGCTTTTGGCCGTCGGCTCTATAAAGGCAGCTTGGATGGAGAAATTTACTGGCTTAAGGTGCAGCAGCAACATTCGACTGTATATAGTCAGCGTGGTTTTAAAAATGAATTCGGTTTTTATCAAAATTTATCTAATAATTTACTAGCCAAATTTCTGGCGCCGCATTTACTGATTAATTCAGAGATCACTATTGGTGGTGAAACTTTTCAACAGGGCATCTTGCTACAGGATTGTCCTTCTCATTTTGCGATTGATCCGGCTAATTTAAGCGTGTCTGATATTCAGAAACATTTGCTTGCAGCCTTGGATGCTGTGATGCAACTATATCAATGTGGCTATCTCCATCATGATTTAAAAGCAGAACATTTTGTCCAGTGCAAAGGGCAGGTCTGTCTGATTGATTTTGAACAGGTACATCGAATCTCGGATGAATCACCTCGAACATTAGATGCAACACCACGTTATATGGCGCCAGAATTATTTCACGCCGAAGCAAAAACGATTCAATCGGATATTTATGCATTAGGAATCATCTGGCTGGAATGGTTAAGTCAGACACGACTTAATGCTGGAAATTATGAGGACTGGGCTTATCTACACTGTCAACGATTGGAAATTAATCTTCCAGAAAAATTTAGGTTTTTTAAAACTGTGTTAAAAGGCATGCTTGCTCGGCATAAGTCGGCCAGGGTTGCTGATTTTGAAGAGATCAAAGCTGCTTTATTAACTGTAATCGACTGATAAAAATACAAAAATCAATACTTTGTTTTTTATTTAATCAAATGATAAGCGTTTTATGAAAAAGTTCTTGTCAGGCTAAAATGATCTCTATAATATACACAGCCATCGGGGACGTGGCGAAATTGGTAGACGCACTGGATTTAGGTTCCAGCGCCGCGAGGTGTGAGAGTTCGAGTCTCTCCGTCCCCACCAAATTTACTTATGAGAATGAGTAGAGATGGTCGAGTAGAGGATTGGTGTAATGGTAGCATGACGGTCTCCAAAACCGTTCGTCAAGGTTCGAATCCTTGATCCTCTGCCATTAAAGTTTGAGAAATCCAGCGATAAGTTGGTACCCGATGGGGACGTGGCGAAATTGGTAGACGCACTGGATTTAGGTTCCAGCGCCGCGAGGTGTGAGAGTTCGAGTCTCTCCGTCCCCACCACTCAAAAGAGACAAGGTTGATGCCTTGTTTTTTTTCGCCTGAAATTTAACGGCAAGCTTTCCTCTCTGATTCGATCTTTGAAAAAAATATACGGTTCTTTTAAAGTCTATATCAATCATCTAGAAAAAAGCCAAACAGTTTAATGCATAAAAAGATAGTTCTTGCTCACTTGGAGATAGAAAAGGGTAGCCAGTTTTTATAAAGAATCCTGTTGGTAAAAAGAGCCAAGATTTATTGTGTTTTTTAAATTAATAATGCTTGGCCATGTGTATTATTATTTATGTAAGCGCACTCACAATGAGTCAATTGAAAAAATCTGAATGAATAAAAGTTTTTGGATCAAATTGTTTTTAATTTTTTAAATCTGACAATCAAAATGCCTGGATGATTTAATTGCTTAATTTTTGATTAAATAAGGCTTTATTGCTTATTTAAGCGCTTGTCAATAAAGCTTGATCTCTATAATATACAGTTCAGCGGGGATATGGCGGAATTGGTAGACGCACTGTGTTCAGGTCGCAGCGCCTTCTAGGCGTGAGAGTTCGAGTCTCTCTATCCCCACCAAATTTAAAAAAACAAGGTTGAATACCTTGTTTTTTTTTGCCTGCAATTTGGCAGAGTAGATGAATGAGTCTTTATTAGACCAAGTGATTGGAATTGAAACTATAAGGAAACCTTTGATTCACTATATTTAAGTAAACGAGCAGAGGAGACAGAAAAATGATTGCAATGAATCGATTTATAGAAAAAGAATAAAAATGATGCATTTCTCTGTATTAATTTGATGAAAAATAAAAAAATAGATTTAACTGCTTAATTTATAGCAGATTAGACTCTAATTGCCTGTAAAGTGGCTTGTCAAAGGGAAATGATCTCTATAATATACA
>NZ_DFRO01000024.1:28226-75334 GCF_002381195.1 Acinetobacter sp. UBA3461
GGTTGATGCCTTGTTTTTTTTTGCCTGAAATTTTATAGCTATAAAAAAGCCCATCGAAATGGGCTAGCTTGGCGTTAACTTAAGATGTTTGAATTGATCTTTCGCGTTAAAAGTGACGCAAATTAAGCTTTCAAATGGTCTTCGAATTCTTCACCCAATTGCATCGCAAGGGTATTACCAGAGAGATCACAAGTCACCAGACCATATTCTTTTTTAAAACTAAATGTAAAACCACGGTTGTCTGCCAAGGTACGTACGGAATACCCCAATTTTTCAAGCCATAGACGGAATGCCAGAAGATTTTTTGCTTTCACCACTTTTTTCACGAGATAACTCCTTCATCACTGTTCCTTAATAAATTAGGGTGAATAAAAAATTTTTAAAGGGGAAAATTTTAAAAATTCTTTAAATTTCCTGAAAATGCTTTTTTTATAGACAAATAATTGGATGAACTTTCACTAATAAATAGCTAAATTTATGATTTATGAATGCTTTCGGATGTTGTAACTAAATATTAGAAATCGCACTCTGATTGACTAAAATTTAAGCATAATAAAGTTTTGAGTATGTTGCAGCTAGGGGGAGTCTATAACTAATCGAATTGTTATTCATTTCAATTTGGGTAAAGATTGCAGCAATCATCTGATTGACCATTTTTTGCAATAAGTGGTCCTCGATCAATGTGTAGAATAATTTATACTTGCAAAAAATAGTGAGTCTGAATATGACACAAGTAAATATTGAACAGTATGTAAAGGATTGTATTGAACGTATGCAGCAAGAGGATCAGACACCGGTTGCTGTCATGTTGGGACATGAGGACTGGATTGAATTTACCGTACAGTCTCAAGTGGCATATACGCCATTCGGGAGCGCAAGACGTTATCAGCCAGCACTGGGCGGTTTATTACTGGTTCGGGTGGATGAAATGCATGCTTTACGCGTTGTGACCCAAGCAGAGCTGGATGCCTACGCGCAAAGCAATCAGATTCTCTAAAACCCTAATTAGAAATTGTCTTTCAAGGTTCTTAAACGGGCAAATTCTTCAACGCTGTCTGCACGCAAGAAAGGATTGGTTTTAAGTTCAATTTCAATCGTGCTGGGTAAGGTGCATTGGCCTAGCATTCTCAGACGTTCGACCTGTTCATGGCGCTCCTGAATTTCCAGATTATCTGGTTCTGCATGCAGTGCAAACTGGGCATTGGAAAGTGTATATTCATGTGTACAGTACACCTTGGTGCGCGGGGGTAATGCAGCCAGACGGGATAGAGAGTGGTACATCTGTTCAAAAGTACCTTCAAACACCCGGCCACAGCCCATCGCAAACAGGGTATCACCGCAGAACAGCACATCTAGAGCATCAATAAAGTAGACAATGTGGCCTAAAGTGTGTCCCGGTACACTGATGATACTGACCTCGATACCATGAAAATCGAATTCATCATCATGATCCAGAGGATGGCTGATGAATGGGATTTTACTCAATTCCTCACGAGGACCATATATCGGAATGTTTTTATCCTGAATCAGTTCGGGTACACCGCCAATATGGTCTTTATGCCAGTGGGTTAACCAGATTTGTGCCAGTTCAAGCCCATGCTGTTGGCAATATTCCTGTACCAGTCCGGCTTCTGTGGGATCAACAGCCACGACTTGTTTGGAGTCTGTATGTTCCAGCAGCCAGATATAATTCTGTAAGTTATTTTTGACGTCTATACAGTGAATTTTGAAAGGCATCATTTCAGTTAAACCGTTCGAAGTTATTTAGTAAATTAGCATAATTACCCGGCATATGCAGATGCTGGGTCAATGTTTGTTGATGATTCATGTATCTGATTTTAAGAGTGTATAGGTTGGGTGATCAGTCTATATCATCCGCTGAAACAGGATCACCAATGCTATAAAAATGACCGCCTGCAATATGGTGAATACTGCGCCATTCACGCTCCACGTCCTGATAATACCAGTGTCCATCACGGAACACGCGCTCGTCAGCATAAGCCGCAATGACCTTGCCAATAAACAGGTCATGAGTTTGCTGATTATGGGGTTCAGGAATCAGTTCACACAGCAGCCAGGCTGCACAACCACTTACAGCCGGAATGTCTGACTGATCAAACTGAAACAGTTCCACACCACATTGTTCTAACTTATCGGGTTGATCATGCATGCTGATCGTTCCAACAGCTTGCACCATGTTCAGCTGTTTAAGCGTGGGAACTTGCAAAGCAAAGTAACCAGAATTTTCAATAATTTTGCGGGTTTTGGTACTTTTATCTAAAACTACAGTGACTTTGGCTGGCTGGAATTCTAGTGCACAAGCCCAGGCTGCGGCCATAACATCTGTATTTTCCTGATCCTGGGCAGAAACCAGCACCGTTGGACCATGATTGAGCAAACGATAGGATTTTTCCAAGGGTACAGCTTTCAGATGGGGATTAGACATTGCAAACCTTAAAATAAACAAATGTACGTGCTAAAAATTATGCACTTATTGGCTTATTAACATATATAAATTTTTTTGGCGAAAAAAGCTTTTAAACTAAAGCGCTAAACAAAAGGAGTTTAAGCAATGAAAATGTATCAAGTGGATGCGTTCACTACGGAGCTGTTCAAGGGCAATCCCGCTGCGGTGATTGTGCAGGATGAGTGGCTGGATGAGAGCCTGATGCAAAACATTGCGCTGGAAAATAATTTATCTGAAACTGCCTTTGTGAAGACCATTGATGCAGAAAACTATGAAATTCGCTGGTTTACGCCAACGAAAGAAGTTGATTTCTGTGGGCATGCGACCCTGGCCAGCAGCTTTGTATTATTTCTGGATTATACCTCGCATAAAACCATTCGATTTCATGTAAAAAATCTCGGTATTTTTACAGTTAGCCAAGATCAAGATGGCAAAATCCGTATGAACTTCCCGATCCGTCGGGCAGTTTTGGTCGATGAATATCCTGCTATGTTGCGTGGAGCTTTGACCAAATCTTTTAAAAATGTCTATTTAAATGAACAGGCCTATATTATCGAATATGAGTCGGTACAGGATGTGCTGGATGAGACTCCGGATTTTGAATTACTAAAACAGGTCAATGATCGCCGTACCGCGATTACTGCGACTGGCGCATTGCTGGATGTCGCCTTAATGGCGGGTGCAGAACAGTATGACTGTGTATCGCGTTACTTTGCGCCAAGTAATGGTATTAATGAAGATCCGGTGACCGGTTCAATTCATACCGGAATCGTGCCGATCTGGGCAGAAAAACTCGGAAAACAGCAGCTGGTTGCTTATCAGGGCTCAAGCCGGGGGGGTGTGCTGTATTGCGAGATGCAGGATAATGACCGGATTGAAATTTCAGGTTACGGCAAGCTGTATATGAAAGCTGAAATTCTGCTTTAATCAGATAGAATATCTAAAAGCTGTTGTGAACAGCAGCTTTTATAAAAATACAACTCACAACAAGAGAGTCATTCTCTATGATGTTCACTGAATAAAAAGTTCATGTTTAAATTTGCTGGATCCAGAATGTCACTACGTTTTAAAAAATTAACACTTTCCATGTTTTTAATGGGCGCAGCGACGCTCAGTTTTGCTCAACCGGTATTGGTAAAAACAGAACAAAATATTGAAGAATATAAACTGGATAATGGTTTAAGAATTGTCCTTGCACCAAATGACAAAGAAAATAAGACTTTTATGAATACGGTCTATTTCACCGGTTCATTGAACGATCCGCAGGGGAAGGGTGGTCTGGCACATCTATTAGAACATTTAGCCTTTAAAGGGACTGAAAATATTAAAGGCGATGAATTTCAGCGTCGTCTGGACCAGTACACACTCTCATCGAATGCCAGTACGGATTATTATTCTACCAAATATACCAATCTGGTTCGCCCTGAAAGCACTGCACTGGCTGCGGTAATTCAGCTTGAAGCAGAACGGATGGATAAGCTGGTACTACAAGAAAAATATGTACCAACTGAAATTGATATTGTTAAACGTGAACGTGAAATCCGTCTGGATCAGCCATTTTCAGTATTGATGGATCAAATCTTTAAATCGGCTTATGGCAACCAGCATCTCGGTCGTCTGCCAATTGGCGATTTAAATGAGCTGCAATCGATCAATATGCAGGAATTGAATCAATTCTACCGGACCTGGTATGCACCAAATAATGCCTATATGGTAATTTCAGGCAAGTTCGACAAGAAACAGGTACTGAAATATATTGATCAGCATTTTAGTCCAATCAAGGCACGTTCTGTACCAGAACAGCCGAAAGTACCAGAGTTAAGTCCTGAAAAGATTAAACAGCGTGAGTTTACTGTGGCCAAAGGCAGTGATTTTGCCAAATTCAATATCTATCTGAACCGTTCAGAAGTAGCTAAGCAGAACGCATTATCGGTAACACCAACGCTATACACCTTGCAGCCGAGCGGGCATCTGTATCAGGGGGTTGTCGAGCAGGGAACAGCGACAGCTGTACAGTCTGCTACCTGGCTAGATAAGGACTTCAATATGGTCTTCATGGGGGCAGTCTATGCGCCAAATCATGATGCGAAAAAGGTCGAACAGGCGTTGCAGAATGGTGTCGAGCAGGGTAAAGGTTTTAATGAAACTGAGCTGAACCGGGTTAAAAATATGAGCCGCAATGCCGCTGAGAACATTAAAAATAATGCAGCAGCACTAGGTTTACGCCTGAGTGATTATATTGCATCTTCGAATGGAGACTGGAGCAAATATTTTAAGGATCTGGATGCAATTCAAAACCTGACTGTGGCAGATGCTAACGCTATCTATAAAGATTTTTTTAAGGCGCAATACCGCATTCAGGGCAATATTGTACCTACGCCTGAAGATCAGAAAAAAGCCAAACAGCAAGAGCAGTTTGCAGCAGCTAAACCAACCCTGGATCAACAGCCTGTCACTGAAGAACCTTTAAAAGATGTTTCGGTTTACCAAGCTGAAGTAAAGCAGTATGTGAAGGAGTCTAAAAAGCTACTGACCAGCAAAGAAAAGCAGATCCAGCGTGGCAAACTGCAAAATGGCATTCAGTATGCTTTGTTCCCAACCCAGACTCGCGATGACAAAGTCTATTCGACGATTGCCCTTGATTTTGGTACAGCTGAAACACTCAAGCATAAAGGAGAATTGCTGGATCTGATGGCTTACTTGATCATGCGGGCTTCTGAGACTCAGAGCCTGCAACAGATTTCAGATAAGACCATTGAAGTGAGTGGCTCGGCCAATGTCAGTGCATCAGGCAATGGCCTGAATATTTCGATTTCAGCCAAGAAAGAATATTTTGAAGAATATTTTAAATACATTCTAAATGTATTGAAAAATCCGACTTTTGAGCAGAGCCAGTTTGACCTGATCAAGTCTCAGTCTTTGTCCAGCTTAGACCGTCCTTATACAGAACCGGATACAGTGACCAGTCTGACTTTTGCGCGTCTGCTTGAGCGTTATGAGCCGGGAGATTTACGTTATCACTTTGAACCTGACTTGGCTAAACAGCAGATCAACGCAGCGACGCGTGAACAAGTTCAGCAACTGTATCAACGTTTCTTTAAAACCCATCATGCCCGCGTTGCGGTCACTGGTGAATTTAAACCTCAAGCGATGCAGACGCTGATCAAGCAGGAATTTGAGGGCTGGAAGAGCAATGAGCCTTATACTCGCCTCAAGTCTGAATATGTCGCGCGTACTGCTGAAAGGGTACATGCATTATCGGAACAGCGCGAGTTTGGCAGCTATGTCGCCGCCATTTCAATTCCGGTGGGTTCAGATCATCCAGATGTACCTGCATTACTGGTATTAAGACACATTTTGGGTGATTCACAACTGTCTTCTCGTCTGGCACAGGAATTACGTGAAAAGAATGCCCTGGTCTATGGCTTTAGTGCCAATGTAGATTTCGCTGAATGGGACAATGCCGGTGCCTTGGCCTTTGGCGCAAACTATACCGCAGGACGCTCTGGCCAAGTATCGGATTCAATACGTAAGGTGATTGCTGAGCTACGTAGCAAAGGTGTCACTGCACAAGAAGTCGAAGCTGCAAAAGCCAGTATTCTGAAAAAACGTGTCACAGCACTGGAAGATGATCGCCGTATTCATAGCATGCTGGTGCCTCAGCTGGAACGGAACCGTGACCTGAATTATCGTCAGAAACGTGACCGCGCGGTGGCAGCCTTAACCAAAGCAGATATCGATGCAGTGATTCAGAAGTATCTGAATACCGATCAGCTGGTAGAAGTGATGTCGGATCAATATGGGCAGCCAGTAAATCAGACCACGCTTACGAAACGTTAAATCTGTCTAATTCTGATAGATAACTGACTAAAAAACCTCCTCAATGCAGGAGGTTTTTTATAAGGAAGGGAAATATTTATTCTTTAATAGTAAATATCTTCCATAAGGTGAAAAGTAATAGACATTCCATAATTTCTGGCCATTTTCTCAACCTTTAAAGCCGGTAAAAACCTTTGGCATTGTCATGAAAAACAGATTTTAAAGCATTTTCATCATAGCTATGTACGATATCGCTAAAGGCATCAATGATATCAACTAGATTTGCACTGACCCGATCCATCGGAAAATTGGAGGCAAATATGGCACGATCCCTTCCAAAGCATTTTAGGGCATGCTGAATTAGAGGTGTTGCAAGTTCAATCAGCTGTGCTTTGGAAGCTAATTGTCGCTGCTGATGAAAATGATGACCCAGCACTGGCATAAATAGCGCAGAGATTTTGGTCATGACATTCGGACATTCTGCCAGTTTGGCCAGATCTGTTTGCCAGTTTTCTAGAATCCGTTGCCTTTCCTGTGCAGTTTTTCCGGTACCTTTACCCACTGTGCCAAATAGTCCAACAGGCGTGCCGAGATGATCCAGAACAATCGGTGTTTCAGGGAAAGTCTTGGCAAGATGAATCACATCAGAAATCTGGGTGGAATAGACCCAGGCATCAAAACTCAGCCCGGCTTTGGCCAGATGTTCAAACCCTTTCAGGAATTTTTTATTAAGGTACAAATGGGGTTCATCAGCCCAGGCATGCACGCCTTTATCCGGATGCACGGAAGCCATTTTACGGATCCCACGAAACTTGGGCGAAACTTCCTGATGGAGTTGCAGTAATTTTTTAAAGTCTTTCCTGCGTGGATCCGCCGTAGCCACAATTGCACCTAATGCCAGATCGTGTGCCTGAAAAGGCAGACCGGCTACAAATCGGGTTTCATTCACGACACCTGTGCCTTTGTATTCATGCCAGCCAGCTTCAATATGTACCACCTGTTCAACCTGATAACGACCAATATCCTGTTTATAATGGGCAGGTAAATAAGGTGCGGTAATGTGTTCAGTCAGGCCTATCGTTTCAATAATTGGTTTGGGATTCAGGAGGCGCACCATACGGTCCAGCAGGCGAGGATGCTTACCAAACAGTTTGACTGCCAGTGCTGCCGCATGAGGGGTGTGATAGGGATCCCACTGATGGATATGTGGGTCGATGATGGGGAAGCTAAGCTGCATGACTTTCCTTGTTGTTATTGGAATTATTCTTATTGCTATATAGAAGTAAAATAATACGGGCGTCAATGCAAAAAGTTGATCTAAAAATGCCAGGTATAAAAAAAGCCCCGAAGGGCTGAGCATTAATGATCGTGGTCATGATCATGTTTATGCTTGTTAGCATGGAATTCTTCGTTATGACGGAAGCGCAAATAGTTTTCGAACTGCTCGCAGTATTCATCATAATTGTCTTCCAGCATCATCTGGAACTGCTGAAGAATGTAAGACATCACCTGATCTTTGGCATCACGCATTTCATTGCCGTCTTTGAAATTGTTGGCTGCCACCCAGGTATTAAAACGGGCAGTTGCAAACAGCATCGAAGCGCTGACTTGACCACGCTTTTCTGCAGGATTGTCCTGAGAGCCTTTTTCTACGCGGCTAAACTCATTGGCTTGCTTGATAAATTCATCAGCACGTTCAAAGAATGCAGCATTTAACGCTTCTTCTTCGGTTACATCGGTCGCCTCAATCTTTTGAACCATGAATTTTTCCTGACACTAAAATCTTAATCGGCTTATTATAGGCAAAGCCTTGCAGAAACTAAACCTTTGCCTTAATCTAAAAATAGCCTAAGCATAAAAATGTGATTCCCATGCAAGATGCAATTGCTGTACAAAGCCTAAAAAGTGACATTGCCTTATTACGTCAAAATATCTGGCCACCGGTCAATCTGGCCAATGTCGAAGGGCTGCCAATTTACTATGGCAGCAAGTCGCAGGTGGAAGAATATTATCGTCAGTGGACGGGTTTGATTGAAAGGGCGCAGGATCTGTTTCAGCCTTTTATGGAAGATGAAGTGCTGGATGCAGTTCATCTGCCTAGCCATTTAAATCTGCCATTATTCTATTTTCATGTCGATCGTATCCGGATCAATAAAACCCGCGCCAAAGAATCAAAAACTTTTCGCGGCATTGCCAGTCTGGTAGAAAAATGCGGTCAATTCGAGCCGGCACAGATTCAGGCGATGCAACGCTGGCTAGACAGTGATGAGACAGCAGCGCTGGTGGCACATCGGGAATTTGTCGATTTACGCACTTATGTGTTCCAGCATGGGCAAAGTGAATATACCCGGACTCGATTCTATGTGAATGGTATTGTTCTGAGCGTAGAGCAGAATTTCGAACTGGTAGATGCACGAGATAAGCCACGTAAACAGCGCAGTGACAGTTATAACGATCCGCTTGCCGATAACAATATCTGGAAAGTTTACGGTAAATATCGTTAAGTATTTACTGATCTATTTCTTCCAGAAAGGCTGTACCTGGGCAAATTGCTGTAACTCTGCCTGAATTTCCTTTTGCAGGCGCTGTTGCTCCGCATGTAACCAGCCCAGCACAAACCATGCTTTAGGCTTTCGTTTCACATAAGGTTGATATAGGCTTTCTGCAACATGCAGGTCATTATATTGACCCAGGCTTTCCTGTAGCGGTTTTAACGCTTTAAGATAATTTTTCACCTGTTTGGCTGGAAACAGGTTTTGCAGAAATTCGATGTTATAGCGTAAACGCTTGACCCGCTTACGGGTACGATGCTGATCTTCAATTGCCAGCTCACAAAACTGTTCAGCATCGGCACAGATCTGCTGATGTAATTTGCCTAGACGCTTATACAGCATACGAATATCTGTAGCGACCTGTTTAGGTTCAGCCTCACTATAACGCAGTAAGTCCAGTATCAGATAATTGGTTTCTGGTTCCCGGAATAACTGTTCTACATGGACATTTTCTTCTGTTGCCGGTGGTAAGCTCAGAATCGGTGATCCGGCAGCTTCAAGTTGTGGCAATAAGCTTTCTGCCAAGGCATCGCGATCACGTGCTGCACCGAGTTGCTGAAAAAGTTCAGTCAGTTGCTCCACCCAAATAGGAGGAATTTCTAGCTCATCGACATTAAAAAAGCGTAAGGCACTGCGCAGACGACGGATAGCGACCCGAGCTTGATGGATATGTTCACTATTATAATATTCAGTAGATAGCGCCGTTGCATTAGGAAGTAGGTGCTGCAAAGTATTTCTAATAATTTTCTGCAACATGCCATGTAAGTTATCATCCTTGCCTAATACCAGCGGCAGTTGATGTTGAGCAGGTGTAATGCTGCTGCCTTCAAGCAAAGCATAGCCACGATCTGACTTGCTACGGCTGTCTAGCCATAAGTCATAACGTTGGATCCAGGGTTGTACAAATTCGATCAGTTCACTCAGCTGTCCCTGTTTGAGTTCAAATTCCAGCTCATAAATGGCAATAAATTCTGTACCATGCCGGATTTCACCTTGATCAAAAGCAATTTCAATCACACTGTTTTTATAGTTTTCTACATGAATAGAACGTTGCACTTCAGTTTCAAATTGCAGATGTAAAGGAATTTTTAGTGACCCTAATGCTTCTTTGAGCAGTTCACTGACTTCAGGATAATTTTTATAGTGTTTAAGGTCACATTGTTCAGGCTGTTCTTTTCCTAACTCAAATTCCACCTCCAGACGTTCAAAAGGCTGTTTCCCAGGAGCTTTAAGGGTCTGTAGCCAGATTTCATTTTCCAGGCGCTGCCGTAAAGCAATGCCATGCTCGCGCAGCTGTAACTCAGTCGTATCAAAATAACGAGCCCAGAGATGATTACGCACTAGCGTTAAACTGATGAAGTCTTGTTGCAGCTGTGCGTGCATGTGGGAGGGGACTTGAAATTTGAGTTCGATTTCTGCCATCGGGTGCTCCTCCTCGATACGGCGTCTAATAATTATAATAGTGAATATAGCCCAAAGCGTTTGGAAAAGATAAGCTGCAAATGCAACAAAAAAGCACCTCTGCGACTGAAGTGCTTTAGGATAGATTTTCTACAACTGCAATAAAACTTGATAAAGCGACTTTATTTTAAAAACTTGCGGCTTATCAGAAACTGTTCTGTGGCCTCTAGCAGTTTTTGCGCATAAACTTCCTGCTTTGCAGTCAGCCAGCCCAAGACAAACCAGTCACTGGCTTCAAGCTCAGTCTGCTGAATATAGACTGCTGAGGAGGCTAGAGTCTGGTATTCAGCTGCTGCCAGCTGCGCATCATTCAGCGCCTTGCTGTATTTCTGTAGATTTTTCACATCATAAATTGAGGTCAGAATTGGAAAGCTGAACTTCAGTTCCTGAATACGCACCGCAAGTAGATCCAGTTGTTCAAAATCATGGATTTCAGTCTGGTTCATCTGCTCTTGTAAAGCTTTATATTGCTGTTGCAAAGTTGCCTGTGCTACGGTTTTTAAATCCTGTGTGCTTTTGACATCTTCTTTCAGGCTAAAGATCAGCAGTTCCAGATAGTGATGCACATTCTGTGTCGACTTCACCAGATTACCCAGTTTTTCCTTAGTATATAGAATATCTTTACTCAGGTTTTCTGCAGTAGTCGGATTCTGTAAAAAGGCGGCTAATGTGCTTTGCATATGCTGTAAATGCTGCAAGTGTTCAAACTGCTTCTTAAAAGCTTCCAGCTGATGTGCCCATTTATCCGAAATGCCAGAATGCCAGTTTTTAAATAACAGAACACTTAGATACAAATGCTCTAGCGCTTGCTGAGCCTGATCGATATGATCCTGTTCTGCGACCTGTGCCGAGATCGCTGCGATATTGGGCAGTAAATGCTGCATCTGCTGGGCAATCAGACTACATAAAGCTTTGGCTGCACTATCTTTTTTGCTGAGCTGGAATTCTTTTACCTGGGTTGCCGGACTGACTTTTTGCTGAGTTGCAAGCAGGTTACCGATTTCTGCTTTGCTGCGCACATCGAGCCATAGCTGATATTTCTTAACCCATTCAAAGCTAAATGCCAGCAATTGTTCAACTGAACCACTTTTTAGTTCGAATTCGACTTCATGGACTTCCTGTTCGGCATCTAGAGTACGGATCGCACCGATATCGAGGGCAACTTCAATTCCAGTGCCTTCATATTCAATCACGCGCAGGGTACGGGTGATATCCGTTTCAAACTGTAGCTTGAGCTGGCTGATCTGATCACCCAGTGCATTATTTAAAATTTGTTGCGCTTCTGGTGCAGCGGCATAAATATTCAGATCCAGTTCAGGTGCCCGTTCCAGTTCACCCAAGTCATGATTATGTTCAAAACGTTCAATATGGCTTTTACCGGCTGCTTTTAAGGTTTGTACCCAACGAGTGCCTTCCAGACGCTGACGGAGGGCTACGCCACTTTTTGAAAGCAGACGGTCTTCGGTGTCATAGTATTTGGCTTGTAGTTGAATCTGTTCGGACTTCTTCGGATCAAGTGCCTTTAACAGCGCAGTGCGGCGTGCTGCAGGAATCTGAAATTTAAGTTCAACTTCAACCATGATAAATATCCTGTTTGTACTGTCTATAAAGGTGATAGACAGAGCTGATGGTGCTTTGTATATGCTGTGGATGTGAGCACATATACGCTGCAATCATGTTTTTAATTTTTAAGTCGAAGATTGTAACTAAAATCATTTTTTTAGTAAGACTTGACCGGGCTAAAAAAATCATGAACCTGTTTAAATTGAAAGAATTTATTCATACCTAAGCAGTTGAAAGCATGCTAGATTCAAGGAAAATTAAACATAGCTGAGAAAGCTCACTGCATGAAATCGCACTTTTAAATGTTTAAATAATGCGCTAATGTGAAATTAAAAATATCAGGATGATGCCATGAATGCACAAGTAGAACCTAAAGCGGATTTGACGCTAGCAGTTAGCCAGCCAATGCCGATCCGTGATTATCATGAATTTTATCGATTTTATCTGACTGAACACCGCAATATTATGAGTCGCCGTCTGCATGTAGCAGGGAGCAGTATCGGGCTGTATTTCTTTAGCAAGGCGATCATACAGCGTAAACCTAAATATTTTCTTTATGGACTGGCATCGGGTTATGCCTGTGCCTGGATCGGACATTTTATTTTTGAGAAAAACAAGCCTGCTAGCTTTAAGCAACCACTATATAGTTTTGTCTCGGATTGGCGTATGTTTGCTGATGTATTGCGTGGCAATATCAGCCTGATTAGTCGTGATCAGGACAAGATTCCAAGTTAGAATTGATTAAAAAATAAAAAAATGTATTGATGGGTCATCAAAATTACAGGAAAACGCTTGCAAGCTTAGAGTTAATGTTCTAATAATTAAGGCGTTGTCTAAAGGTAATATTTTACCAAAAGATACAGCGAAAGAATTACACAGTTTTCCATGCCTGGAGTGACCTTCTCCGGGCTTTTTTTATGTCCAAAATCCAACAATATGAAAGTAAAAAAATCTGACATTCTGCCATTTTCCCTAAAAGTTGGGCATATAGGAATTAGGGTATCAAATGAGTGATTCATAACTGATGATTATTTTTATGTGATTTATTTAAGTCAAATAGCAGATATGAATTATCCCTGAAATTATTAATTTTCCACATTAAATGAACTGGTTATTTTGATACTGCATTCCTTGTATTTATTTACTGAAAATATGTCGTTATATAAGTTTGCATGGTGTCATCATGCTCCTGGTTATGCCTATAATAGCTGATGTATTTTGAATGGCGGCAGTCATGCGCGGTTTGTATTTAATTACCAATGATGATCCAATTGAACTTCTTCTCGCGAAACTTGAAGGTGCGATGGCAACTTATGAAGTTGCAGTGCTTCAGTATCGTCGTAAAAAAGTTGCGAAAGAAAATCAGGCTTATGAAATCGAATATATGAAACAAATGTGTGAACAATATAAAGTTCCATTTGTGATTAATGATGATTTAGAAACTGCGGTGAAATATGGCATAGGTGTGCATTTGGGGCAGGGTGATGGCTCAATTCAGGAAGCTGTTGAACGTTTACCTAAAAATGTTTTGATTGGTCGTAGTTGCAACAACTCACTTGAGCTGGCTGAGCAAGCCATTGCAGATGGTGCAAATTATGTGGCATTTGGCGCGATCTATGCCACTGATAGCAAACCTGAAGCGGGCAATATTGGCTTGGAAACCTTAAAACTGGCCAAGCAAAAATTAAATGTACCCATCTGTGCAATTGGTGGCTTAACTGTTGAAAACTCGAAAGAGGTGATTGAGGCAGGTGCGGATCTTTGTGCGGTTATTAGCGATGTTTTAGGTCGTTCAATGTCTACTGTTGGTCAACGTGTGTATGACTGGTCAGAACTATTTGCTGAACAAGCTTAATTTTTTATTTCTTACCTTATTTTTTTGAGTTGAGTGATTCTCATGAGTTTATCTCCAAAGCAAGAACAACTATTTAAACAAGCCAATAAACATATTCCAGGTGGCGTAAACTCACCTGTACGTGCTTTTAACGGCGTAGGCGGTACGCCAGTCTTTATCGAAAAGGCACAAGGTGCTTATCTATACGATGTTGATGGTAAACGTTATGTGGACTATGTTGGTTCATGGGGCCCGATGATTCTGGGTCATGCGCATCCAGCGATTATTAAAGCTGTTCAGGATGCTGCGGTAGATGGCTTAAGCTTTGGTGCACCGACGGTTCATGAAACGACTTTGGCGGATATCATTTGCGATATCATGCCATCAATTGAACTGGTTCGTATGACCAACTCAGGTACTGAAGCAACGATGACTGCGATCCGTCTGGCACGTGGTTATACTGGCCGTGACAAGATCGTGAAGTTTGAAGGTTGTTACCACGGTCACTCGGATTCACTTCTTGTAAAAGCAGGTTCAGGCCTGTTGACCAAAGGCGAGGGCGAAGCGACTTCTGCGGGCGTACCAGCGGACTTTGCCAAACATACCTTAACACTTCCATATAATGACATCGCTACCTTAAAAGAATGCTTTGCCAAGTTCGGTTCTGAAATTGCGGGTGTGATTGTTGAGCCTGTGGCAGGTAACATGAACCTGGTGAAACCGATTGACGGGTTTCTTCAAGCCATTCGTGATGTCTGTGATGAGCATGGTTCAGTTTTCATTATTGATGAAGTAATGACAGGTTTCCGTGTTGGTCTTGGCGGTGCTCAGGCACATTACGGCGTAACTCCTGACTTAACCACTTTGGGTAAAATCATCGGTGCAGGTTTGCCAGTGGGTGCATTCGGAGGCAAACGTGAAGTGATGGAATGCATCGCACCGCTTGGTAAGGTGTATCAAGCAGGTACTTTATCAGGTAACCCACTGGCAATGCGTGCTGGTATCGCGATGTTTAAACATCTGCGTGAACCGGGCTTCTATGAGAAATTAACTGCGCAGCTTGAGAAACTGCTGGTTGGCTTACAAGCAGCTGCGGATGAAGCTGGTATTCCATTCAAGACCCAACAAGTTGGTGGTATGTTTGGTCTATACTTTACCGATCAGGAAGATATCACCAGCTTCGATTCAATGTTGAAATGCGATGTCGATGCTTTCCGTAAATTCTTCCACGGTATGTTGAAACGTGGTGTGAACCTTGCACCTTCTGCATTTGAAGCCGGCTTTATTTCTGCTGCACACAGCGATGAAGATATCGAATTCACGATCCAGGCTGCTAAAGAAACTTTTGCAGAAATGAAAGAGTAAATTTGCTTTTTTAGAATCCTCCCTAACCTTCTCTTGGGCTTCATTTTATAAGCAATGCTTTTAATATTCGCTCAGGAGAAGGTATTCATCGTTGTAAATAAAAATCACACCTCTCCCTAACCCTTTCCTAAAAGGAGAGGGAAGCTTCAGTTAATTTGAGATCAAAATGCAAACCAAACATTATTTGACTTTAAGCGATGCAGAATTTTTATTAGATCAAGCCCATCAATATGCGATTCAGAATAACTTTAATGTCAGTATTGCAGTCGTAGATGAAACGGGTAATTTGCTGGCGATGAAGCGTATGGATGGTGCTTCACCTATGACCGCCAATTTATGTCTGGAAAAAGCACATTGTTCTGCAATTAGTCGCCGTCCATCCAAGCTTTTTGAAGATATTATTAAAGGCGGCCAAATGGGCTTTCTGACAATGGATACCTTCTCGGGTATGTTGGAAGGTGGTGAGCCGATTCTGTATCAAGGGCAGTTGGTGGGTGCGATGGGTGTATCTGGTGTAAAGTCATTTGAAGATGCGGAGATTGCACAGGTGGCGATTGAGAAGTTTTTGGCGCAGCTAAGCTAATTCAAAATAGAAATTGATTAACTCAATTCAATAAATTGTTCCAAAATGAAGCGTGGAACGTGAAATATCAAATAAAAGCCCAATCGGTAATGAGGGGGCTTTTCTATATAAAATAAAAATCGTATTTCATGTCAAGTTTATTATATTAATTTTAGAAAAAGTTTAAATTTACCTTTCGAATATTTGGCCTATTTCTAGTCTAGTGTAACCACGTTCTTTAAAGATCAAAACAATAGCTTGTCTATAATCTTCAGAAGTAGAAGTTCTATATTTATTAATTAATTGCTGCTCAGAATTAAGCTGGAGGTCATTTTTTATCGTCAATACTTCTGTAGAGACTTTATTAAAAATCTTGAAATTCAACATACAGGCGCTCTTTATCATTATTGTAGCGGCCCGACTACAACACACACCTGCCTTAGCTTAGCTAGACACCCTTAGTGACAAGGATTACAAATTAAAAAAGAATCTGCAAGTTTTTCTAAAGATGGAGCATGAATAATTTACTAAATTTATGTCTATTTAATATAAGGGTGTTATATGAAATTAGTTCAATAAATGTTTGTACAATCAAAATTTTTTCAAATTGAGACTAGACTAAAATAGCATGAATCCTCATGCCATTTTGTATTTATAAGAGTTTACTATGCTGTACCCAATGCCTAAAAAAATCCAACTCGCACCATCTCAAGCCAAATGGCAATTGGCATCAGCACAATCTGTTTTAGTTCTTGTAGGCTTACAAAATCTACGCATGATACAGGGCATTCAAGACAGTGTGCTTATGCACAACCTGATTCAAATCAGCAATAAAGCCAAAGCACTCGATATTCCCATTGTTGACCTGTACGGTGATGATATTATTCAAGGTATGCAGCAACTTGGTGAATATGCCTCAACCCATCCACAATTGATTTTTGCAGGCACAATCACCCCAATGTTGAAACAAATCCTGCCACATTTACAAAGTGTGACTGAGCAAATTTGCGTGATTGATGATGCGATCCTATTGCCAAATCAGGAACAGCATATCCAGTGGATTGATAATATTTCGGCACAAGGCTTGCATCATATGAATAGTTATAGCTTGACCCGATTATGGAATCTGAGTGCGCCAGCAGAATATGTGTTGTCGAGCAAAGGTATTATGTTAGCAGTAGCTGAACAGCTGGATATGGATGCACTAAATATTGATCCACATGTAGATTTAAGACAATACGGACTAGACTCGATCGCTGTGGTAAGCCTGGTTGGTGTGTGGCGCGCTAATGGTGCAAATATCCGTTATGAAGATGTTTATGAATATCCTTCACTAGAAGAACTGGTGAGTTTTGTTCTGCAATCAACACGCAGATAATCACGAATTGGGTAATTTTCTTAATATAATCGGAAATTTCATCGGCAATTACAGAAAACGACATTGTAATTCTGTGCCAAGCTTTCTATCATTGCCGCCTTGTTTTGCGCGATCAGCCAGGGATTGAACTTTGAGCAATTTTCTAACCGAACATCTGATTCATCGTGATGACGATTTTATGGTCATTCATAAACCGGCAGGTTTACTCACGGTACCCGGTAAAACAGAAGATTTGCAAGATTGCCTGATTAACAGATTAGTAGAATTAGAACCAAAAACACTGCTTATTCATCGTCTCGATCGGGACACTTCAGGAATTCTGGTCTTTGCCTTAAGCCGTGAAGGACAAAAATCTATTTCGCGCCAGTTTCAGGAACGCCAAACCGATAAAACCTATCAAGCTATTGTAGCCGGAACATTAGACGGTGAAGGTACTGTCGATATACCGGTGATCTATGATCCAAGCCGTCCACCATTACATGTTGCTGAACCAAATCATAATAAGCCCGCATTGACCCACTGGCAGGCAGTCGAGCATTTTGAAATTCAGGGACAGCCCGTTACTCGCGTCAAACTGACACCCATTACCGGCCGTTCACATCAGCTCCGTGTACACATGCAGTATCTCGGTCATCCAATTATTGGCGATACTTTATATGCTACAGTGCAACAGCAACAGTTGATGCCACGCCTGTGCCTGCATGCAGAACAGCTCAGTTTTATTCATCCTAAAAATGCAGAAAAAGTCGAGTTTCATTGCCCGGCACCATTCTAGGAAATACTCGTTTAATCGTCGTTATTGATGCCCACTTTTGGTGGGCTTTGTGTCAAAATATATTGCTTAAAGATGTGAAATTTTGCTCAAATGATGTGTTATTTTTGAGCATAATCTTTACAGTCTTGTATTTAAGATAAAGGTGGAAAAATTGCAGCAGTTTGCTATTGGTCAACGTTGGTTATCAGATACTGAAACAGAACTCGGTCTGGGGGTTCTCATTGATGTTGATGAGCGATCGGTCAGTATTTTATTCCCGAAAAGCGACGAAACCCGTGTCTATGCACGTAGCAATGCGCCTTTGTCTCGTATCATTTTTAATGTAAATGATGAACTGCAAGACCAGGAAGGCAATACCTGGACAGTTGAATCTTTTGAAGATCGCAACGGCGTGGTGCGCTATCAGGTTGTACGTACTTTAACTGATGGTACTGAGGAACGTAAAGCTCTGAATGAAACCCGTATTGGTGCAACCATTCAACTGTCTAAGCCATTAGACCGTTTGCTGGCTAGCCAAATTGATTATAAAGAATGGTATGATCTGCGTATTGAAGCTATGCTCATGCAAGCCAATATGCAAAGCAGCCCGTTACGTGGTCTGGTTGGCTCACGTGTAGGCTTGATTCCGCATCAGCTGTATATCGCACACGAAGTCGGTAAACGTTTTGCACCGCGTGTATTGCTGGCGGATGAAGTAGGTCTGGGTAAAACCATTGAAGCCGGTTTGATCATTCACCAACAGTTAAAAACTGGCCGTTCTGAACGTATTCTGATTCTGGTACCAGATTCACTGCAATATCAGTGGATGATTGAAATGCGCCGTCGTTTCAATCTGGAATTCTCACTATTTGATTTAACCCGTACTGCATCGATCAAAGAACACGATCCTGATCTAAATCCGTTCCTGACTGAACAGCGCATTATTGCTTCTATTGACCTAATGATTGATCACGAAGACCTGCGTGAGCAGGCGCTTGAAGCTGGTTTCGATCTTCTTGTTGTCGATGAAGCCCATCATTTGATGTGGAGTGAAGAAGAGGGTGGTAACGACCGTTACGATCTGGTTGAAGAACTATCTGAAAAAACACCAGGCGTATTATTGTTAACGGCAACACCTGAACAGCTGGGTGTGGAATCGCACTTTGCGCGTTTACGTTTGCTGGATCCACAACGTTTCAGTTCATTAGACCGTTTCCTGGATGAAGAAGCACAATATCAGCAGACTGCAAAAATTGCTGAAGTGCTAATGTCAGATATGCCACTTGAAGAAGGGCATCTGGCAGCACTTGAAGGTCTGCTTGGTCATCGTATTGAAGATAACCCTGAGCAACGTTTCCGTGCGATTCACGAACTGCTAGACCGCCATGGAACAGGTCGTATCCTGTTCCGTAATACCCGTGAAGCCATTCAGGGCTTCCCGGGGCGGGACTGCCAGCCAGCACCATTACCAGCACCTGAAAACTGGTCTAAAGATGGCAAGTTACGTGAGCAAATGTGGCCAGAAGAATCACAGCTTGATGGTTCCTGGATGGAATCAGACCCACGTGTAATGTGGTTGATGGAAAAACTCCGCGCTGATCTCAAACACAAAAAAGTGCTTTTGATTGCGCGTAGTGGTCCAGTAGTAGAAGCACTGGAAAATGTGCTACGTCTTCATGCTGGTATCCGTACTGCGATGTTCCATGAAGGCATGAGCCTGCTGGAACGTGACCAGGCAGCAGCTTATTTCGCTGAAGAGTCTTATGGTGCGCAGATTTTACTGTGTTCAGAAATTGGTTCTGAAGGCCGTAACTTCCAGTTTGCTTCTGACCTGATCCTATTTGACTTGCCAGCAAATCCAGATGTGCTTGAGCAGCGTATCGGTCGTCTGGATCGTATCGGTCAGGAAAATCGTATCCAGATCCATGTACCTTATCTGGTCGGTACTGCACAAGAGCGTATGTTCCGCTGGTATAACGAAGCACTGAATATTTTCAGCAATATTTCGCCAACTGCGCAAACATTGCAAGAAAACTTCATTATTGAATTAAAAGACTGTTTACTTGCTGATAAAGGTCAGGCTTTTGAAGACCTGCTAGAAGAAGTGACCGTACAACGTCAGGCGCTGGAAGCAGAACTGCAAGAAGGCCGTGACCGTCTGTTGGAATACAACTCTTGCCGTCCAATGGTGGCACAGGAAATCGTCACTGCGCTTGAAGACTATGACGATAATACGACTTTGCCAATGTTCATGAAGCGCTTTATGGCATCGACCAACATTGATTTTGATGAGCAAAGTAATGGTACGGTGATTATCAAGCCAACCGATCAAATGCAGGTGCAAGGTCTGACTCTGGATGAAGAGGGCATGACTGCAACTTTCTATCGTGATCAGGCACAAATCCGTGAAGATGCTCAATACTTGACGCTTGAACATCCATTCACTGAAAGTGTGATGGAAATGATCAATACACAAGGATTTGGTAGTACCAATGTTGCGGTGTTGAAGTCTGCTGCATTGCCACAAGGTTCAGTATTGCTTGAAGTCTGGTTTAAAGTGGATGTCGTGGCACCGAAAGCATTGAACTTGCCATCAAGCTTGCCACAACAATTAGTTCGTGTATTGCTCAGTGAAAAAGGTCAGGATCTGTCGCAAAAAATTGCGCCAGAAATTCTGAAACCATATTTACATCATCTGGATGGCAATAGCTGCCGTCAGGTCGTGAAAGCGCGTCGTGAAGTAATTGAAGCACGTTATCAACAGGCACTGGAACTGGCTCGAGCTGCTTTGCCGCAATTCAAGCAACAGGCGAAGGAAGTATATGGCAGCAAATGGCAATATGAAATTGACCGTCTGACTTACCTGAAACAGTTCAACCCAAGCATCCGTGAAGATGAAATTTCTCGTCTGCAAAAACTGCAGAAAGAAGGTTTAAGCTTACTGGATGGTCTGTCTGTAACCCCAGAAGCAATTCAGGTGATGGTGGTGGTTAAACCATAACAATCATCTAAGAAAAGGCAGCCTTCGGGCTGTTTTTTTATGGCTATTTTTCTACAAGAAATCTGGATTGAAATTATGAGGATTTATATGATTAAAACTATTTCATTTAGATAAGAATATTTGTTTGAAGATATAAGCTGTCAGTAAATGGTTGTTGTTAAAAATTATCTTCGGTTAAAATAGTAAAAAATCATAACAAGAAATCACAATAATGTCTCAGGCGTTTATTACTTTAGGCTCGCAAACTTCACATGGTGGTGTAGTTGCCGAAGCGGAAAATTCTGTATTAATTCACGGCATCGCTGTGCATTTGCAAGGCATGAAGCATTACTGTCCCAAGTGCAATAGCGTAGTGACCGCCATTGCTAAAAATCAATCCATTACTGTTTTAGGGCGGGCGGTGATTGTCGCAGGTGACAAAGCCAGTTGTGGCGCCCAGTTTCTGGCAAATCAGCATCTGACAGTTTCGCAAAAATAATCCAGCTGCTTTTATTCTTCATTCGGTGACTTCAAGGTCATGCTTAGGAAGAATATGTGCTCATTTTTAGTCATCTTTAAGGTTAAGCTTGCAGACATCATGGATTGAAAAACTATATAACCGCATGAAGCCAGCCTTACATTTTACCCATGCCAATGGCATTCCATCAGCGACTTATCGGAAGTTCCTGAACGGTTTTCAGGATGAATATACGGTTAAAAGTATTCCTCTGATCGGCATGAATCCAGATTATCCAATTACCACAGACTGGCGTTATTTGGTGGATGAGGTGATTGCCGATATTGAACAGCAATTTTCAGGACAGCCAGTGATTGGACTTGGACACTCTTTTGGCGGTTTGGTTACGATGATGGCAGCTTATAAAAAACCAGCTTTATTTTCTAAGCTCATCATTATGGATCCGCCTTTTGTGATTGGGAAAAACAGTGCGTTATTTGAATTGGTGAAAAAGTTCAATTTAAAAAGTATTGATCGCTTTACTCCGGCAGGTATTACTTTAAAGCGTAAAGACCACTGGTCATCTCAGCTGGACGCGGTAGAGGCGCTGAGATCGAATCGTCTGTTTAAGCATTTTGATGAACAGTGTTTTCAGGACTATATCGACAGTGGAATTGTTGAAGATCAACAGCGCGGTGGTGTAACTTTAAAAATTCCAAAACAGGTTGAAGCAGAAATCTTTCGGACAGTTCCGGCCTGGTGGTGGCGTACTCCGCGTAAAGCACCGCAAGTTCCCATTCACCTCATCACTGCAGAACAGAGCCAGTTCTATCAACAGGGTCTGCCGCAAGGCTTAAAGAAAATTTATCAAATTGATTATTCAGTCTTGCCAGGTGGACATATGTTTCCACTGGAACAGCCAAAACAGGTAGCTGAATATGTAAAAGCCAAACTGAAAACTTTGGGATAATATCGAATAAAAAGAGATGATCGGTATCTCTTTTTATTTAGCTTGTATTCATCAAGATTAACGGATTTGAGACTGATCGAGATGTCGAGCACCTTCCAAAATCATGCGGATCATGATCATGGTCTGTTCGGCAATTTCCTGACGTTCATCAGCTGGCATATCTATCACTTTGGCACCCATGTTAAATACCAGCTGGGTAATCGCTTTGGCAGCAATATCCGGATAGAGCAGACGGCTTTTATTTAGTCTTTCCAGACGTACCAGGTCTTCCTGTAATTCCTGCTGAAAATACTGGAGTTGACGTTCTACCGCCTGTTTATATGATTGTGAACCGGTATAGCCTTCACGGAGTAACAAACTCAGGTTGCCTTCATCAGCATCTAACTGGGCAATAAATACTTCTACTGAACTACGGATAATACTGTTCTGTTTCGATGCCTTTAAACGCGATTCATTCAGAATCTTACGCAAAACCAGACCGGCACGGTCAATCAGTTCAATTGCCAGTTCATCGATATCTTTAAAGTGACGATAAAAGCTGTTCGGTGCAATACCGGCTTCGCGTGCTACTTCACGCAGGCTTAAAGAGGCAATACTTTTTTGTGGGCCAATCAGATTCAAGGCTGCCTGAAACAGTTCTTCTTTGGTAATGGTCGCCTTACGCCCCACGCTGCGTACAATGATCGGTTCATCAATGTTCTTTGTTTTGAGTAGGGAAGCGTCACTGCTTATTTTCATTGAAGACTCGTCATGTATTGGATATGAGGCATTCCAGTATTATAGCGAAGCCCAGCAAACTTGTGAAATGAATAGAAACAATACAGGTGTATATACAAATATATATACATGTGTATAATAATTCAAAACCCAACAAGATTGCTATGAAGATGCAGGTACTCGCAAAACGTAAATCGCCGATCGATTTCTTTAAAGAAAGCGTGATTGATCAGCATGCGATTAATTTCTGGATGCAGAAATTTAACCCACTCTGGTCGCTGAACCAGCCATTGGGCAAGATTGTGCATAAAGAAAATGCTGCCCAGGATATGGTCAGCCTGAAAATTCAGGTCAATCGCTTGTTCAAATTTGGCGAAGCGGGCCAGCATCATCCAGTTTACGTTATGGTAAATGGTATTCGTTACGAGCGTAGCTATAGTCTGACGCAGCTGGATCAGCAACATGTGTTACTGACCATCAAGAAAGTTGAAGATGGTAAGGTAAGTCATTGGGCGGCAAATATCGCTCAAGTTGGTGACATTATTGAATTCGGTTTGCCATTTGGTGATATGACTTTAGCTGTTGAAGCAACACCAATGCTGTTGTTGGCAGCGGGTAGTGGTATTACACCTATGCTGAGTTTGCTCGAAGCATTGAGCAAGACTGGCAAGCTGAGTCAACAGCCAGTACAGCTTCTGTACTGGGTAAAGCATTATCAAGATGTCGCATTCAAATCACGTTTTGAAGAATTTGCTGCGCAGTATCCAAACTTTAGCTTTAAAGTATTCGCGACTCAGGAACAACCGGCTGCGGAACGCTTGAATCAAAGTCATCTGACCGATCTTCAAAATATTGATCAGACAACAGTCTATGCTTGCGGTCCATCAGGTTTTGTCGCTCAGGCAGAAATACTGTTTGCTCATGCCAAAGTATTTAAGTCTGAAGCTTTCAGCATGAGTCTGGACGATAACACTGAAACAGGCTTTGTGAATGTCACACTGACGCAATCTAATAAAGTTGTTAGCATTCCAAAAGGTCAGTCTATTCTGGCGAGTCTGGAACAGCAAAATATTAAACCGAACCATGGCTGTCGTATGGGTATTTGTAATAAATGCGCTTGCAATAAAGTTGAAGGTTCTACCAAAAATTTAGTCAATGGCGCACAAAATAAAGAACCAGGAAATCTCCTGAAAATTTGTGTGAATTCAGCGCAGACTGACCTTGTCATCGACCTATAAGCGAGTTGATCACTATGAATATGCCAGTAAAATTTCAGTATTTTAAAAATCCAAAAAACCGTGAACTGACACAGACAGAATTGGACGAACTTGCGCGTGAACTTGATGCGATCAAGCAGGAAGTGCTAGATGACTTGGGCGAGAAAGACGCGAAATATATCCGTCGTGTCTATTCTGCAATTCGTTACTCTTCTATTGCGGGTCGTGCGTTATTGTTCGCAGGCTGGTTCCCTCCAGCATGGATTTTAGGTACAGGTCTGCTTGGTTTTGCCAAAATCATGGAAAATATGGAGTTGGGTCATAATGTCATGCACGGTCAGTACGACTGGATGAATGATCCTAAGATGAATGGCCAGACTTATGAATGGGACATTGTGGGTACTTCTGACAACTGGCGTCAAACCCATAACTTTAAGCATCATACCTATACCAATATTAAAGGTATGGATGATGATATCGGCTATGGTCTGGTTCGTCTGTTCCCTGAACAACGCTGGAAACCGGGTTATTTATTGCAACCGATTTACAGCATTCCATTCTGCCTGTTGTTCCAATGGGGCGTAGCGATTCAAAACCTGGAACTGGGTAAATACTTCAAGGGTCGTAAAACCAAGGAACAGACCAAAGAAGAATGGAAACCAATGCAGCGTAAAATTACCAAACAGCTATTTAAGGACTATGTCTTCTTCCCGTTAATTGCAGGTCCTGCTGCATTGCCGGTGTTTGCTGGTAATATGGTGGCAAATGGTATCCGTAACGTTTGGACATTTAGTATTATTTTCTGTGGTCACTTTACTAAGGATGTTGAAGTATTCCCGAAATCAGTACTGGAAAACGAAAGCCGTGGTCACTGGTATATGCGCCAGATTCGTGGTTCATCGAATCTGACAGGCTCTGAAGCGTTTCATATTCTGACTGGTCATTTGAGCCATCAGATTGAGCACCATTTATACCCAGATGTACCTGCACGTCGTTATCGTCAAATGGCGCCAAAAGTACAGGCAGTCTGTGAGAAATATGGTCTGAACTACAACAATGCCAGTCTGGTGAAACAGTACGGCAGCGTGATCAAGCGTATTGTGAAATATGCTTTTCCATTTAAAAAATAAGTTTAGATGATTTAATAGAAAACCACTTCAATTGAAGTGGTTTTTTTATTCCTTTAATTATATTTTCAGTCTTGAACATGGCTACGTAAAATCCGAATGAGATTGATATAGTTTCCTTTCTTTGCGGCTGAAATGACACGATCGATTTCTTCTTTTTTCCATTTATGCCGACGTGCAGCACAAATAAATTTTGATAGCAAAATAAAAGGATTCTCACCGTATTGGATATATAGATTTCTTATGTATTTGGGGGGATTAAATTGATTCATAGTTACATTGCCTTAATGAAATTAAATCGCTGTACTAGGTTATTTGTGTGAAATGTATCACAATAAATGGCGTGTTATGATATTTATAGACTAAAGTTATAAGTATTAGATTTTATTTATATAAATATGAAAAATTATTATTTAGTCTATTCTGTTTAAAAATTTAAATAACCAGCTTAAATTATCTTTATATTTAATTATGTATCATGAATATTTAATTATAATTTCAACTTGAAAATACATTTATTATTTAAAGAATATTAATTTGAGAGTTTTTTTATAGTATTTAGATTTTCTAATACGGGTAATTTCTTGTCAAAGCCCACCATATAGCTATGCTGCGCTAAACTCAGCATTTCCTTATCTTCCTCGCTATTCCCATAAGCATAAATCATCTCAAAATCTTCAAGATTGATCGCTTCTAAAACGCGTAATTTCTTTTGCAGACAGCTACAGTCGGGTGTTAGATATTTTCCTGTCAATTTTCTATTTTTGATTTCAACTTTGGAACAGAGCAGCTCAATACTTAGAGTATTAGCAATCATTTCCAGATATAGATCAATAGTTGCTGAAACCAGTATAACTTTATGTCCTAACTTTTGATGCATTTTCAGCTGCTCAAACAGAGTAGGGTCAAGATTCCCTAAAATCTTATTCGCGTATTGCAATGCTAAAGGGCAAACTATCTCTACATCAGCATCTTTAAACATAGCTAAATAAAGCTTTGGTCGCATGCGATGGGCAGGATAGAGTTTGAGATAATAAGCAGTAATCCACGGCAGAATTTTCAGACCACGCCAAATAATATGTCGTTTTTTCAGGACATGAAAAATAAACCCTGTAAAGCTGTCATGCGAATACAGGGTGCCATCAAAGTCAAATAAGGCTAGAGCTTGAGGTTTTTGACTTTGCGCATGCATGTTTGATAACGGCCATCTACACGGCTAGCAAACCAGTTGGTATTGTAATCACGACTCAGTTTTGGTCCAGAAATCACCACTTCAGGCATGATGGCATAAAAAGGTTCTTTACCCGTTTGTTCCTGATATAGTTTCGCTACACCACGATAGGTCATGGTGTCTTCAAAATCCTTTTCCTTTTCCTTCTTCAGGTCAGAACGGATCTGACGCTCAGTAATAATGAAATTATGCTTGGCAAATACATTGATTAATTCACGTTCAGACTGACTTTTTTGAGAGCGGATACTGCCATCTTTGCTATATAGTAAGAGATCGCCATCCAGATCCAGTTCGGCTTCAGTCAGATCATTGAGCATGCTCTGGAAGGCCGCATTACGACTGGAATACATGCCTGAATTATAGTCGGCAAAGCGGTAGATCGGTTTATCATAATCTGCCGGATACATCATCAGACGATGAATACCATAATACAGACCGCCATACTGACTATACAGATCGGTACGCAGTTCAGCGATATTGCCACCTTGACGCTTATGCTCCTTGGCATAGCTAATATGCACTTGCATCGAACCTAAAGTCGTAATCGGATTAAGCTTTTCGCCGATGTTTTGACCAAAGAGTTTGGCTGCACCCGTCAGCGCACTCACGTGATAATGTTTGGCCATATAGTCAAATATTTCACGATACAGTTCATCCAGTTCACGTTCAGTTTTAACCTTACGCATCTGGCTGAGATAGTTGTTATCCGGAGTGGGATGATTCTTCAGAACATCCTGGAAATATCCTGCAACTGTTCCACCGATACTTTCACCAAGTTTCTCGGTAAATTTTTCTTCCAGACGGCCTTGAACTTCTTTTACTGCTTTTTCGCCCAGACCAGCAACAGTTGGATTTGCGTGGAAATTAGATTCCTGATCCACCACTGCGACAATGGTACAGATATTCTGTTTAGTCTGGGGAATACCCAGTTGTTCGGTAATATCATAGATATCTTTAGCCCATGAATCACGATTGCTGACACGTGATGGAATCGCTTTAGGTATCTGGTCAGCTTCCATAGTTGGCTCATCAGAAGACCACCAGGAACCATTGCCACAGCCAGCAAGACTTAGGGATAAAGCAAGGACAGACCACGATTTAACAGTAAAAATTCGGTGAAGTGTGTTGTTCATGTTGTCTAAATCAGATTCCAGCAGATGAGCGATCAAGGCAGATGCAGTATACTATGCTCATCAACAAAGTGATGAATTTATATGTATATTGGTCCGTATCAACTATCAAATAATTTGATTGTTGCTCCCATGGCAGGCGTGACAGACCGTCCGTTCCGTACACTATGCAAATATTTTGGTGCAGGTCATGCTGTTAGTGAAATGATGACTTCAGACAAAACCCTGCGCATGAGTAAGAAAAGTTTGTACCGTGCTAATTTCGATGGCGAACTGGCGCCAATTTCTGCACAAATTGCCGGTTCAGATCCGCGTGATCTGGCAGAGGCGGCACGGTATCAGGTTGCGAACGGTGCACAAATTGTTGATATTAATATGGGTTGCCCAGCTAAAAAAGTCTGTAACAAGCTGGCTGGTTCGGCATTACTGCAAGATGAAGATCTGGTTGCACGTATTCTGGATGCCGTTGTTGCTGCAGTCGATGTCCCCGTGACTTTAAAAACCCGTCTGGGTTATTTAAATGGTCAGGAAAATATCATGCGTGTGGCCAAGCGGGCAGAAGAAGCCGGTATTTCGGCCTTGGCATTACATGGCCGTACCCGCGAAGATATGTATTTAAACACAGCGCGCTATTCACTGATTAAAGATGTGAAGGAGATATTGAATATCCCCGTGATTGCGAACGGAGATATCGACAGTCCAGAAAAGGCCAAATATGTACTGGATTATACCGGTGCCGATGCGGTGATGATTGGACGTGCAGCGCAGGGACGTCCATGGATTTTTCGTGAAATCGCACATTATTTAAAGACTGGAGAACAGCTGGCTGCACCAAGTATTGCCGAAGTTAAAGAGGTCTTACTGGGTCACTTGGCTGAACTGTATGAATTTTACGGTGAATATTCTGGCTGCCGAATTTCCCGTAAGCATATTGCCTGGTATACCAAAGGTCTGCGTTCTAGCAATGAGTTCCGTCAGAATATGTATAAGGTGGAAAGTACCGCAGATCAATATAAAGTGGTAGAAGCCTACTTCAATAATCTGCTGGAGCATGGTCAGATCATGAGTGATGTGCAGGTCGAACAGGTTAATCTTCTGGAAACAACCTGATTTTCCACATTACCTGAAATGAATTCCTTCTTAAGGTACTGTTGTTTAAACAGTACCTTTTTAATATCTGTATGCTGCAATACAGCAAGGTGTTTACATGATGGAAATACCTGTACAGAGTTAAGTACTAACTTCACTAAAACCGGACAGGACTTGGACAGTATTAACCTGAATTTTCTCTATGATAAAGGACATGTGCAAGATGAATTTCAATTTTGTCTAAATAAAATCAAGGGAGAATCAGAATGACAAATATTAATCGTCCAGTTTCAGAGATTAATCCAACTACTCAAACCGATCTGGTTGAGGACAATAACGCAATAAAACATGAAGAAGTTGTGAAAATGGATCTTTCAATCGCACAAGGTACTGATCCTAATTTAACTCCAGCAGATACTACAAGAACCCTTGATCCAGATGAGAAAGAGGCTGAAGCTGGAGATCAGGCATTGGCAACCGGTGCCGGGAGTGTGGGTGGAGCGGCCATTGGCGCAACACTCGGTATGGTGGGCGGACCAGGAGGCTCCTTGATTGGCGGAGTCGTTGGCGGAGTACTTGGCGGAATCGCAGGTAAGGATATTTCAACACCAGATCATCCAGACCATGGTATTGAAAATTCCAGTCTATTAGGAGACCATGACAAGTACTGGCGTGAAGAGTATCAAAGCAGACCTTATTATAGTGAAAGCCGTAATGTGCATGGGGATCTGGACTATGATCGCGATTATCGCGGGGCTTACCAACTCGGTTATGAAAACCGTGAACATTATAGTGGTAAAGAATTTAATGAAGCTGAACCTGACTTGCGAAGCAAATGGGAGCAATTCAAAGGTGAATCTCGTTTGACCTGGGAACAGGCTAAATATGCAGTTAAAGATGCATGGGATCGCACAACTCGCTAAATCACACCTTTAGATAAAACCTCTCTACTTCGGAGAGGTTTTATTATTTTTTTACAAATACAAACTTAACCGTTATTTGCTTTACAGCATTAGTCTGAATCCTTCAGATTAAGACTAGCTATTTTTAATACGTCTATTATATCCGAGAAATCTAACAGTCATCATTGAAAATAGGCAAGAGGATAATGTATTTAAAACGACTATTCATGAATAAATATAAAATTGGGAATTTCAAAAAATTATAATTACCTGGTTATAAAAACTATACTTATTTGATGGTTATTCATGCAATTTAGACATGTCTGTTACATCCGTAGTCTACAGGTACATAGCGTAGTATATATTCACTGAAACCGGACAGGACTTGGACAGTGTTAACCTGAATTTTCTCTATTATAAATAAATCAAAGACAAGATGAGATTTCCATCTTGGCTATAAAAGATCAAGGGAGATTTAGAATGACAAATACCAATCGACCAGTTTCAGATATTAACCCAGCTTCACATCGTGATTTGTCTCAAGAACGGACTGATGTATTAAGAGATGATGAAGCATTGAAAAGCAGCCCGACCACTTCAGGCAGTGCACGCCCAGATTTAAATTTACCAGATACCGAAAACCATCGTGTTCCCGATATGAATGAAGCGGGTGATCATCCTGTGGCTACCAGTGCTGGAACCTTAGGTGGCGCTGCAGCAGGTGCGGCGATTGGAGCAGTCGGTGGTCCTGCAGGCGCAGTCGTCGGCGGCCTTGTTGGGGGAGTAGTAGGTGGTCTAGCTGGAAATGAAATGGCAGAATCAGCACGACCTACGCTAGATACACCAGAAGGTATTGCACTTTCAGGTTCAGAAAATTTACAGGACGATGATCACTACTGGCGTGAACAGCATCATCAGACTCCTTATTATAGTGAAAGCCGTAATGTCTATGGTGATCTGGACTATGATCGGGATTATCGTGGCGCATATCGCCTCGGTTATGAAAATCGTGCGCATTATGACGGTAAAGAATTTAATGAAGCTGAGCCTGATTTGCGTACCAAATGGGAACAGGTTAAAGGTGACTCCCGTCTCAATTGGGAAGAAGCCAAGTTTGCAGTGAAAGATGCATGGCATCGTGCGACTCGCTAACTTCTATTACTCATAAAAAAAACCTCTCAATATTGAGAGGTTTTTTTTATTTTAATGAGAAGAAAAACTGCTTATTCTCGATGTTTAATCTCCAGAACCAGCTGGTTAACCAGATCCGAAGCTTCCATTTCGCGTGTTTGTGCGGCGTTTGAGCCAGCCCAGAAAGCACCATAGCCATGATCGCCCTGTTGAACGGCTGCTGCATGTAATTGCTTGGCCAGGTCATAAGTATATGGATAGGCTGGTACATCTAGACGATCCGGGGTGTCGATATCAGTATGCCAGTGATTGATAATGCCACGCGCAGGACGACCAGAAATGCTTGCAGTCACTTGAGTCAATGGTTTAGACAGCAAGGCTTTACGATAGGCTTCATTGGCATTAGAGGTTTTGCACTGTACAAATGCCGTTCCCAGCTGAACGGCTTCAGCACCAAACTCCAGCATCTGTCGTGCCTGATAGCCGTCCATAATGCCCCCAGCGGCTACAATGGGCAAGGAGCAATACTGTTTAATCAGCTTGATTAAATTCGAAGTTTTGACTGAGGCATCAAATTTGGTGCTGAAAATTCCACGGTGCCCACCTGCTTCAATACCTTGAGCAATCACCACATCAATGCCAGCAGCCTCGATCGCGCGTGCTTCAGCCAGATTGGTCGCAGAAACCATGGTGATAATTCCAGCCTCTTTAAGTGCTTGAACCTGATAAGAATGCGGAATACCGAAGTGAAAACTCACCGCTTTCGGACGTGTTTCCAGAACCAGATTCAGGAAATCATCATTGTCCCTAAAGCTTGGATAAATGCATTTCAAGGTTTTGGGTGGTTCTATACCAAACTGGGCAAATTTATCCTTGAACTGATCAATCCAGGCTTGAGCGACAGTGTCATCTAAGTTTTCAGTTTTATGGCAGAAAAAATTGACTTGAAAAGGCTGATCGGTTAGCTCCTGAGTTTTAAGAATCTGTTCACGCGCAGACTGTACGCTACTGGCACCTAATCCTAATGAACCCAAAGCACATTGATTAGAGACTTCAGCGGCCAGCTCAGGTGTGGAGACACCGGCCATGGGTGCTAACAGAATTGGGTGTTTAACGCCTAATTTTTCCAATAAAGACATGGCTTTGCTCCTTGTTATCACCTTACTGTGCCTTCGCCTTAAAAATTAAGCAAATCATATTGGTTATTTTATTTTGAAATATTCGACTATAGTTACATAAGCATTACATTTGCGGCGACACTCATTGTCGCTGTACTGATCGATTGCATAGTAGGTGAAATTCTGCAGTTTTATAATGCTGTTTTAGTTAAATTTTCCTGAACTCATGTCTGATCGTATACGTGAAAAACTACAGATTCTCGCTGATGCTGCCAAATATGATGTGTCCTGTTCATCTAGCGGCAGTAATCGAAAGAATAAAGATAAAGGTCTAGGCAATACCGGCAACGGGATCTGTCATAGCTATACTGAAGATGGCCGTTGTGTTTCCTTGCTAAAAATCCTGTTTTCCAATGTCTGTATTTATGACTGCTCGTATTGCGTTTCACGCCGTTCTAATGATGTAAAACGGGCCGCTTTTACCGTGCAGGAAGTGGTTGATCTGACCATGAACTTCTATCGTCGTAATTATATTGAAGGGCTATTCTTGAGTTCAGGTATCTTTAAGTCTGCCGATTACACCATGGAGCGTATGCTGCAGGTAGTCAAGAAACTGCGGCTGGAAGAAAACTTTAATGGTTATATTCATCTTAAGACCATTCCGGGAGCTTCGCAGGAAATTATTACTGAAGCAGGTCTATATGTGGACCGGATGAGTATCAATCTGGAAATGCCAACAGAAGATGGATTACGAAAATTTGCCCCAGAGAAAACTCATGCTGAAGTACAGAAAGATCTGGGCATTGTGCGTGATCGTCTGATTCAAATGAAAGACGAAAGTAAAATTATCAAGGCTGTACCCAAATTTGTACCGGCAGGCCAGACTACACAAATGGTGGTTGGGGCGCATAGTGAAACGGATCGTGATGTCATTTTGATGGCGGATCGGCATTACAAGGAATTTAAACTAAAGCGTGTGTATTTTTCCGGTTATATCCCGATTAATGCTGAAGAAAAAGCACTACCGGCCGTGGGTTCAGCACCACCATTATTACGTGAAAACAGGCTGTATCAATCTGACTGGTTAATGCGTTTTTATGGTTTTGATGCTGAAGAAATTGTCGATGACCAACATCCGAATCTGGAACTGGATATTGATCCAAAGCTCAGTTGGGCATTGCGTCATCCGGAAGCCTTTCCAGTCGATATTAATCGCGCTGAGTATAAAATGATTCTGCGAGTACCGGGAATCGGAGTGCGTTCAGCCAAGAAAATCGTTCAGGCGCGCCGTTTTGGTCAGATTCATATTGATCAGCTGAAACGTATGGGGGTAGCCTATAACCGTGCGCAACATTTTATCCATTGTGCCGATACACCAAAATTTAAAAAAGAACAGCAGTCTCAACAGATTCGGCAGCAGATATTGCAGTCGGGTTATTCAAAATATCAGCAGCAACTTTCACCTCAACTGGGATTAGGGTTCTGATGGCCTGTTACTGTTTTGATGGCACGATGACAGGACTATTGAGCTGTGTATTTCGTGCTTTTGAATTTCGTGAATTTGAGGTCAGAATTACTGCCAATCCACATGCACAAAATGGTCTGTTTGATGATTTTATTCATGTGGTGTCCAATGATGCGCATGGCCAGCGTGTCTGGCAAGGCTTAAAGCAGAAAGTCGGTTCAGGCAGCTTGAGGGCTTTTTACTATACCTTTTTGGCGGAGCAAGAACAGGCTTTCCAGGTCTTGTTTGACTTTGCGGTATATGTCTTTCAGAGTCAGCGTCCAGTAGATGAAGACTATGGTCATGCTGCGGTATTGGGCATGTCACAATGGGCAAAACAGGTGGGACGTGAAAAGCACCGGATGGAAGCTTTTGTGCGTTTCAAAAAATGTCAGGATGGTTTGTTCTTAAGTTTGATCAAGCCAGATTTTAATGTGCTACCGATTATTAGCAAATACTTCAAGGAACGTTATCAGGATCAGACCTGGCTGATTTATGATGAACAGCGCAAATATGGTATCTACTATGATTTAAAAAATTTACATCAGGTAGAAATGAATGCAGTACAGATAGATCCACAAGTCCGGCTTGGACATAGTCAGTCTTTCAGCGTTGAACTGGATGATGAGGAATTACTCTATGACCAGCTTTGGAAAGACTATTTTCATAGTGTAAATATTCAGGCACGTAAGAATATGAAGCTGCATATTCAATATGTGCCTAAGCGCTATTGGCGATATATGAATGAAAAAGCACTTTGAAACACATGCTTTAGGATTTTCAGGCATAATCAGAGCGCTATTGTTTTTTGATTGAGTGATGTGTTTATGAAGGTATGGCTGAGTACATTGGCGCTAGGCTTGACGTTGACTGCATGTTCGCAAGAACCCGAAAAGGTTGAGGTCGACCCCGCTCAGTATCAGGTTAAAAATGCTCAGGAATTACAGCAACGCTTTGATACCCTCAATCAAAAACTGGCAACTGACTTTAGCCAGTTTAAAAAAGTCGAAAGCATTGCCTTTGCGCATCAGTTCCCTTTAGATGTAAATAACCTGAGAACCTTGAATCAGCATTTGGTCGCAAGCACAGCACTTAAGTCCAGTAAAATGGCCTATTGCGATATGATGAATGGCTATTTTGCCGAGATGTATCGACTGGGACATTACAATCTTAATTTAGTGAATGATATTCAGCTGCCAAATACAGAAAAAGAAGATCTTAAAGCGAATTTCTCAACGGCTGATCAGTTCTATACCTTTATTCTGGATCGATATACCAGCTATCGTCAGGTACAACAAACCATGAACTATGGTTGTAATCTAAAAGCGGCACTATAAATTTTTAAAATTATTCAGTGCATAAAGAAGCCCATCATCAGATGGGCTTCTTTATGCTGGAGTATTAACAGCCGGTCAGTTTTTCTGGCTGAGGTTTTTCGCCCGGGAAGAAAATCGGACGGAGTTTTACCCCAATACCATTCCCCACAAAGGCAAATACCAGCCATAACCAGCCATGTACACTGCCCGAAGCAATACCACTGAAATATGCGCCAATGTTACAACCATAAGCCAAACGTGCGCCGTAGCCGAGCATCAAGCCACCAATGACTGCTGCCAGTAATGAACTTTTTGGAATATTGAAATTGGGTGCAAATTTACCTGCCAGACTTGCAGCAAGCAGGGCGCCAAGCATGATGCCAAAGTTCATCATCGACGTGATGTCAAACCACAGTGATTCTGATAATGCTTTAGCATTGCCTGGTTGCTGCCAATATGCCCAAGAAGCAACATCTACACCTACGAAACTTGCCGATTTCGCTGCCCAAACGGCAAGGGCAGAAGTTACCCCCCATGGACGTCCAGCCAGTGCCAAAGTCGCAAAGTTAAGCAGGGTTAAAATGATACCGCCCCAGATCAATGGCCATGGACCACGAAGAAAGCGTTTCCAGCCTTGATACTGGCTTTGTGGTTCAGCTTCCAGACTGCCATGGCGTTTCTTTTCGAGAAACACAGTCGCAGCGGCAATAACTGCAAATACTAGAAAGCTGAGTAACAGTGCAGGCACTACCCCGAAGCTTTTCACAATCGAAATTGGTGCCAGATGTGGCAGATTAAACCACCAGTCGAGATGAGACGTTGCAATCAGCGAACCTGCACAGAAGAAGAACAGAGTTACCAGCATACGCGCACTACCACCACCAACGGTATAGAGCGTACCTGATGCACAGCCGCCACCGAGCTGCATGCCAATACCGAAAATAAAGGCACCAATCATGACTGACATGGAAACGGGATTAACATTGCCTTTGACAGGATTACCGAACAACTCACCGGCACCAAGGGCGGGAAAGAAAAGCAATACTGCCAGAGCGAGCATAATCATTTGCGCGCGTAACCCACGACCGCGGCGTTCCTTGATAAACACACGCCAGCTAGAAGTAAAACCAAAAGAGGCATGGTACAGGGTCATACCCAAGGCGCCACCGACCAGGAATAAAAGCGCCTGATTCAGCCCTACGATTTGATAGGCACCGACCGTACCTAAAGCAAGTAAAATAAATGATACCCAAACCGATATATTAGATCGGTTTGAGGATGCAGCAATCACTGACATAGGAGAGATAAAATATCAAAAAATAAAGTGTGTCATTTTACAGGCCTGTTTTTTCAAAGCGAGTCCAAAACCTAGAATTTACATTCCAATATCTGATTCTTCATATCAATTTAATTTATATTAAATCAGATTGATGTGAAAGAGCGAGATATTCCAGTAAAGGAACAACATGGCAGCGATACGAACAAAGGGAATATATTAACTGGCACTTAGCTTTGACGTCTTGGTAAAATAAGCTGGTAATCGCGTCTAAAATTGTCAGTGAAAACATACCTACAATTATTGCGGCAGCTGAGATCAGTTGCTTAAGCCTGAGCAAGATTTAAGACGTGGGAAATAATGTTCTTAGAGAAAAGACAAGGGGAGCTGATCTGCTAGCCTCTAAAGACTTAGCGAAAATATTGACATGAATACTAATCTTATCCTAAGCATAGCCCGGGGCTTCAATGCATAATAGTCCAGCTATATTGCAAATTCACGCCAGTTCTTGAGTAATCACACATAATATAAATCCAGATCAATTGGCTGAGTCCGGCTGCAGGATTCACTTTTCCAGGTATCAAATCTGAAAAGATAGATGAGAGAATAAAAAAGCCTGCAAAATGCAGGCTTTTTAAGGCACTGGAGCCTTGAAAAAGAATTAATTAACCAGAATTAATTTTCAGCTTCTTGGCGTACTTTTGCTGCGCCTTCTTCAACTGAACCTGCAACAGATGCTGTTGCATCTTTGGCTGCTTCTTTAGCACGTTGGGCTGCAGCTTCAGCACTTGCAGCAGCTCTATCTGTTGCTTCCGCCGTATTTGCTGCTGCATTATCCAGAGCTTGGTCGGTTTCAGCTGCAGCTTCGCGGCTCGCATCTTCCATATCATGACCTGCCTGTTCTGCAGCATTTTCCAGGTGCTCACCTGTAGTTGCGCCAGTTTCAGGTTGTTTTTCCTTGCTACAGCCTACAAGTGCCACAGTTGTCGCCAAACCTAAAGCAATAAGAAGTTTATTCATTGTGTTATATCCTTTTGTTGTCATAGATCACTGATATAAAAATATTATCGGAATCACGTGCTTCAGAATGCTACAAAATGTGGCGTTCGTGTAAATGTTGTCAACCATTTTATAAACTATTGAAAACAAAAAAGCCTGCTCGAAGGCAGGCTTTTTAAGCAAGAAAAATTACAGACCAGCAGAAGCACGTAATGCTTCAACCTTATCTGTTTTTTCCCAAGTAAATGCAGTATCTGAACCTTCACGACCGAAGTGACCATAAGCTGCTGTTTGCTTATACATTGGCTGGATCAGGTTTAGCATACGGGTAATACCATATGGACGCAGATCGAAGTGCTCACGAACCAATTGAACGATCAACTCGTCAGATACTTTACCGGTATTAAAGGTATTGATTGAAATAGAAGTTGGCTCAGCCACACCAATTGCATAAGACACCTGAATTTCACATTTATCAGCAAGTCCAGCAGCAACGATATTTTTCGCTACATAACGACCTGCATAAGCAGCAGAACGGTCAACTTTCGATGGATCTTTACCAGAGAATGCACCACCACCATGACGCGCCATACCACCGTAAGTATCTACAATAATTTTACGGCCAGTCAGACCACAGTCACCTACAGGACCACCGATTACGAACATACCGGTCGGGTTGATGTGGAATTTGGTTTCTGCATGGAACATTTCAGATGGAATGATTTTCTTCACGATTTCTTCAATCACAGCTTCTTTTAGGTTCGCTTGTGAAATTTCAGGATCATGTTGAGTTGAAAGGACCACTGCATCTAAACGTACCGGCATGCCATTTTCATAAGCGAAAGTTACCTGGCTTTTCGCATCTGGGCGTAACCATGGCAATGAGCCATTACGACGTAATTCAGCCTGCTTTTCCATTAGGCGGTGTGCATAAGAAATTGGCGCAGGCATTAATACGTCAGTTTCACGGCTGGCATAACCAAACATCAGGCCCTGGTCACCGGCACCTTGATCTTCTGGCTTTTGACGGTCTACACCCTGAGCAATTTCAGGAGACTGTTTACCGATCATGTTGATCACGGCACAGGTTGAACCATCAAAGCCAAGATCAGAATGATGATAACCAATGCCATTTACGGTTTGACGTACGATCGCTTCAAAGTCGACGTTTGCAGTTGTTGTGATTTCACCGGCAAGTACAACCGCACCCGTTTTTACAAGCGTTTCACAAGCAACCCGCGCATATGGGTCTTCTTTTAAGATTGCATCCAAAATAGCATCACTGATTTGGTCAGCCATTTTATCTGGATGGCCTTCGCTTACAGATTCCGAGGTAAATACAGCGTACTCGCGCATAAGTCCTATCACAGTTAAATTTAAAGACCCGATATGTTACATCGTGTTGCGTCGAAGGACTAGGTTTGAACGGTAAAATTGGCTGAAATTGTTTCAATTTAATTTGTTTTTATTTGAATATTAGTATTTGAAAAACTGATATACCGCTTATATCAGTGGCTTTTGCTTATGTTTTGCTCAAGAAAAATCTGGCAGCTTTTTTTGGTCATTTTTTGTAGCAGCAGAGCTAGGCTTCTTATACCTTAGATTAATTTTTCCAAAGAAGAAGCAATCTTATTGTTTGAAAATGCATTTTACTGTCGCAAACCACTCCATCAATCGTGATGATTTAAGCTAAGGTTAATGAGCTAAAAACTTTATTAATCTGATCGGCGCATAATATATAGAAGAATTGCATCAAGACTTTGATCTAAAATTTATAAAATTTCATTGCATGTATAAGCCTACAGACTAGGCCTTATTTACTGAAAACGAAGAAGAGGGCAAAAGGTAAAATACAGCAGCGAGCTTTAGTTTATTTTTAGTCCTGCCGATGAGGGAAATAATTTGAATCAATAAAAGCCATATATGTATATTTAAGTGGCTGACCTTTTCAAGAGAATAATAAAAATTTGATAGAAGGGAACTCGCTTGTAAAACATAAGAAAATTAGGGTTTTTATTGTGATGAAAATTGAGTATTAATCGGTGCCTGTACTTAAAAGTGTAGATTAAATGTACGTTGACCAATCTAAACAACAATAAAGTGATAAATATTGTAGGCTGGTCTTTACCCCTCGCTGTTTTTTTAAGACAATATGCAGCAGTTTTGAAAGTCTTTTCATCATTTTCTATTTCTGAATTATTTGGACACTGATTTATGACAACCCCGCTTAATGAACGTCGTGTTGCAAACGCAATTCGTGTATTGGCAATGGATGCTGTGCAAAAAGCAAACTCAGGACATCCAGGTGCTCCAATGGGGATGGCAGACATCGCTGATGTGGTTTGGCGCGAATTTTTAAGCCATAACCCGACTAACCCGAATTGGGCGAACCGCGACCGTTTTGTATTGTCGAACGGTCACGGCTCAATGCTGCAATATGCACTTCTTCATTTAACGGGCTATGATCTTTCAATCGAAGATTTGAAATCATTCCGTCAATTGCATTCTAAAACTCCAGGTCACCCGGAATTGGGCTATGCACCTGGTATTGAAACCACTACTGGTCCATTAGGCCAGGGTATTGCCAATGCTGTAGGTTTTGCACTGGCTGAAAAAACGCTTGCTGCGCAATTCAACAAAGACGATATTCAAGTTGTTGATCACTTTACTTACTGCTTCCTGGGCGATGGCTGCTTGATGGAGGGTGTTTCTCATGAAGCATGTTCATTAGCGGGTACTTTGGGTCTAGGCAAGCTGATCGTTTACTATGATGATAACGGCATTTCGATCGATGGCGAAGTTGAAGGCTGGTTCTCTGACGATACAGAGCAACGTTTCAAATCTTATGGCTGGCAGGTCATCAAAGTTGATGGTCATGATGCGGATGCAATCCGTCAAGCGACTGTAGAAGCGAAAGCTGAAGCGAACAAACCAACCATCATCATGTGTAAAACAGTGATTGGTTTAGGTTCACCAAACAAACAGGGTAAAGAAGACTGTCATGGTGCGCCTTTAGGTAATGATGAAATCGTATTGACTCGTGAAGCGCTTGGCTGGTCAGACGAAGCATTTGTTATTCCTGCTGAAGTTTATGCAGCATGGGATGCCAAAGAAAAAGGTTCACAAGCTGAAGCAGCCTGGAATGAAACTTTTGCCGCTTATGCAGCAAAATACCCAACTGAAGCAGCTGAATTAAAACGCCGTATTTCTGGTGATCTTCCAGCTGACTTTGTTGCAAAAGCAGATGCTTACATTGCTGAAGTAAATGCAAAAGAAGAAACGATTGCGACACGTAAAGCAAGCCAAAATACGTTGCAAGCACTTGTGCCTTCTTTGCCTGAAGTGCTTGGCGGTTCTGCTGACCTTGCAGGCTCTAACCTGACTTTATGGAAAGGTGCGCAAGGCGTACAAGACAATCCGGCAGGTAACTACGTACACTATGGCGTACGTGAGTTTGGTATGACTGCAATTGCCAATGGTGTAGCACTACACGGTGGTTTCATTCCGTATGTAGCAACATTCCTGATGTTTATGGAATATGCACGTAATGCAGTGCGTATGTCTGCTCTGATGAAACAGCGCGTAATTCATGTTTATACGCATGACTCAATCGGTCTGGGTGAAGATGGCCCAACGCACCAACCGGTTGAACAAATCGCATCTTTACGTGGTACACCAAACCTGAATACATGGCGTCCATGTGACACTGTTGAAGCAGCGATTTCCTGGAAATCTGCTTTAATGCGTTCAGAAGGTCCAACAGCGTTAATTTTCTCTCGTCAAAACTTGCCATTCCAGACCCGTACTCAAGCACAAATCGAGAACGCTGCGAAAGGCGGTTATGTACTGGCTGAAGAAAAAGGCGAATTGAAAGCGATCATTATTGCAACGGGTTCAGAAGTATCTCTGGCAATGGAAGCGTATGCGCAACTTGAAGGTGTACGTGTCGTCTCTATGCCATGTGCTGAAGAATTCATGAAGCAAGATGCTGCTTACCGTGAAGCAGTTCTACCTGCAGCGATTCGCGCACGTGTAGCGGTGGAAGCTGCACATGTGGATTACTGGTGGAAATTTGTAGGTCTTGACGGTCGTGTGATTGGTATGACCACTTATGGTGAATCTGCACCTGCGAAAGATCTGTTCCAGTTCTTCGGTATTACCACTGAAGCAGTTGTAGCAGCTGTAAAAGAGATTACTGCTTAATCAACTGATTAAACAGTTTTTAAAGGACGCCCCAGTTTTGGGGCGTCTTTTGTTTTTTCACTTTTTAGTGTTGTTTTCATGTGGCAACTGCTAAAAAGTTCTCCCATAGTCGAAATGAAAGAGTGAGATGAACATGAGCTTGTATGAACAAATTAACGATGAAATTACTTTAATGGATGCAGGCGAACAGAAATGGATCGGGCAGGATCTGCCTCTTGAAGCAATGATGGCAGTTGAGCTGTTACTTCAGGATCTGGCTGCTGAAAAAATTATTAAAGTGCGTCGTAAAAACCATGAAAAACATTCTGGTTTAAAGCAGATTGACCGTATTCTGGTGGAAAAGCTTTAAAGTTGAAGACTTAAATAGCCCCACATGGGGCTTTTTTTGTACAAAAATAATCATCTGTATGAGTCATAGATATATTTTAAAAATTGGTATGAGTAATAATAAAAAATATCTTATCTTAATCATCAAAATAGCCTAAGCTAATTGAATCTATTTGAAATACAAGAATCGTATAAAAATGATGATACAAGACCAGATTCAAATTGAGTCTCTAGAACATATTACACAGCAGGAGTGGCTGCCATTATGGTTGGATTACCAGAATTTTTATCAGACTCAGCTCAGTGAAGAGGTAAATCAGCATACCTGGCAAAGGCTTACTGATCTTGCATTCGACAATATGTATGGATTCGCAGCGATTCTGAATCAGCAGGTCGTTGGCATTGTACATGTCATTCAACATGACAGCTGCTGGACTTTAACGCCGTATGCCTATTTGCAAGATCTTTATACGCATATTGATTTTCGAGGGCGGGGTGTGGCACGAGCCTTGATTGAGAAAGTATATATAGATGCCAAACAGCGTGGATGTGATCGAGTGTATTGGTTAACTCATGAGAGCAATCGACAAGCACAGCAGCTCTATGATCAGGTTGCCAAGAAAACCGGTTTTATTCAATATAAGATGACTTAATATCGACAAAGTCATCATGCTTACAATTTTACCGTTCCATGCATGCAACAAATCGTTCTATCTTTAGCGGTGCAAATAATTCTAATTAAGCTAGATTAGAACCTATTCAAAACAGAGGGTTATGATATGAAATTCAAGACATTGGCTTTGGGCCTGACTTTGGCTTCAGTAGCAACATTTTCTATGGCGAAGCCGGTTGCGTATACCATTGATCCAGGCCATACCGCGACTGTATTTAGCTGGAGTCACTTTGGTTTTTCGACACCATCTGCGAACTTTAGTGATATTCAGGGCACGATTACGGTTGATAATGAAAAGCCTGCTAACTCATCAGTAAATGTAACTATTCCGGTATCGAGTATTAATACCAATGTTAAAGCACTGGATGAGCATATTCAAAAAGCAGAATTCTTTGATGTAGAGAAATATCCAAACATCACGTTTAAAAGTACCAAGGTTCAGGCTTTAGGTAAAAACAAATATAAAATCACCGGTGATTTGACTATAAAAGGTGTAACCAAGCTAGTTGTGCTGGATGCAGTATTAAATAAACAGGCTGTTCATCCAATGACAAAACTGCAAACAATTGGCTTCAATGCGACCACGTCATTTAACCGTTCAGCTTTCAATGTTGGCGCTTATGTGCCAAATGTCGGTGATAAAATTACTGTAAACATTACCACTGAAGCATCTGTACCCGCTGCGAAAAAATAAGAAAAGACAAATTTAAAAAGCACCCTGTAGGGTGCTTTTTTATAGATGAAAATTAAGCTTTGCTAGAAATTAGTAGATAGCTAATCTGAAAGAATATCCTTTTATCACCCACTTAATTTGAAGAATAAAAATTAGCTGGTTTGAATATGCTTGAGAAATTCTTGAAGGATGGATACCGATACAGCTTCTAAAGCAGCAGCATATTGCTGATTGTCGGCACGTAAGGCTGCAATGTCGATATTCGCGTGACGCAGCTCACAGGTATGGCCAATCAGCCATTTCTCCAGACGCTCAGCTTCCACTTCAGCATGAAATTGCAGTGCCAGAATATTGCTGCCAATCCGGAAAGCCTGATTTGGATAGACCGCAGAACTTGCCAGAAGCTCAGCCTCTGTGGGCAGGTTGAAAGTATCTCCATGCCAATGTAATACTTCAAGATTTTCCAGATTTTTTAGTGGATTATTCTCTACAGATGCAAGGCTAAGCTTGGACCAACCAATCTCTTTGCTATGACCTGCATACACTTTTGCTCCTAATGCATGCGCAATAAGCTGTGCACCTAAACAAATTCCTAAAGTCGGCAAATTTTGCTGTAAACGAACTTTCAGTAAGTCTATTTCCTGCTGTAAGAAAGGATAGTCTTCAGTTTCATAAACGCCGATTGGACCACCTAAAATCACCGTCAGACCTGTATGTTCAAATGCCTGGGTCAGGTCATCGACCCCTGCTTCAAAATAACGTACGCGTAGGCCGAGCTGATAGAAAGTATCTTCCCACGCGCCAAGGTCTTCAAAGGCAAGATGCTGGATGGCATAGACCGTGTCTGGAAATTCGTCAAAATTAAGCATGATGGTGACTGATCAAAAGAAATGATTTAATTTAACTTGAATCATATGACTTGGAAAGCTGAATGCAGCTCAATGAGCTCCTCCATTTAGCAGTGGCTTGGTTGCAATTGCTTAAACTCTGTAAAGATACTCCGCTATTGTTCACTTCAGTTTGGGTATAACTTGGAACTTGATGACCGTATGCAATCCCATAGTTTTATATACTGATAACAACTCCATTAGGGGAGCCATGCTATGCAAAGTCTAAGCCTTTATATTGATCGTAAAAGATTAAGTCCCTATGCCATGTCGGTTTTTGTGGCCCTTAGAGAAAAACATGTCGATTTTAAAGAGATTAAAATCGATCTGGATAAGGATGAAAATAAATCAGATACCTATCTAAGAATCTGTAAAACTGGAAAAATTCCCTGCTTATCTGTGGATGGCTGGTCAATTTTTGAATCCATGGCAATCACTGAATTTCTGGATGAGCTTTTTCCAGCACCTGATTATCCGGCTCTTTATCCGACAGATATTCGGGCGCGTGCTAAATGTCGGGCGGTTCAGGCATTGCTTAAATCTGATTTTAGTCTGATATGTCAAAATATGCCTTCAACAGGTATCTTTCAGCCATTACCAGAACCCTATGTTCCAGACCGGCATACCCAGGTGGAAATTGATCGATTAACCAGAGTAAGTGAGGCTTTGATTGGCGATCAATGGTTAAGTTCACAATGGAGTATTGCAGATTTTGATTTAGCCTTCATGCTACATCGATTATTGAGTTTTAAAGTTCCTATTTCTGAAAGACTTTATAGCTATGTCATGCGGAATTTTCAGCGCGAATCTGTGCATGTTTGGTTTAAATTAAGAGAACTGGAACGAGGTACATGGGATCCATCACCATTTGATGTACCGTGAGTTGAGAAAAACTTTCAGGGTTGATGGATTTAAGTCATGATTTAATTGTTTAAATAACTCCTGAATTGAGCAGAAATCAGGAGTTATTTATTCATGGGCATCTTCAGGATATTATTTTAATAAATCTAACAGGGCATCCGCTGTTGCTGCAGATGATGCTGGATTTTGTCCGGTAATCAGTAAGCCATCCTGCTGCACATGAACTTGCCAATCATCAGCTTTGGAATAGTTCCCGCCATTTTCCTTCAGCATATCTTCGACCAGGAATGGAACAATATTCGTCAGGCCGACTCCCTCTTCTTCGGTATTACTAAAACCAGTCACTGATTTGCCTGACACAATTGAGTGGCCTTCACTATCTTTTACCTTTTTCAGTACTCCCGGCGCGTGACAGACCAGTGCGACAGGCTTATTGGATTGCAAGGTTTCTTCAATTAAATGAATTGAAGTGTAGTCATTGGCTAAATCCCATAACGGACCATGTCCACCTGGATAGAATACGGCATCAAACGCATCTGCATTTACTTCGCTTAATTTATGGGTATTGGCTAAAGCACGCATGGCAGTTTCATCTGCTTCAAAACGTCTGGTTGCTTCAGTTTGGGCATCTTCAGCACTGCTTTTAGGATCAAGCGGCGGGTGACCACCCTGGGGGGAGGTTAAAGTGATTTCGGCTCCCGCATCAATGAATCGATAATATGGGGCAGCCAGTTCCTCTAGCCAGAAACCGGTTTTTTCGCCTGTGTCACCAAGTTGATCATGAGAGGTCAGAACAATCAAAATTTTCATATGTTTACCTAAGATTATGTCAGATTTAAAATTTAATAAGTAAAATTATTGGATAGATGGATAGGAGAAAAATTGCCATCGTTAAACTGGAAACTTAAATTTAAAACAGCTTGGATTTGATATTTTGTGGTAATCCTTAAAACAAATGTTTTAAACACCTACATATATGAAATGTTTTAAAAAAATCATTATGATTGATCAGAACTTTTCTTTTTCTTTCCACCACCATCCTGTTTATTGACTGTAGACCAGGCAATACGTTCAGCCTCTTCTTCAGAACGTCCTTGTTCTTTCTCAGTTTCTTCAATGTGTTTACCTTGCCGTTTCTGTTTTTCCGTATAGGCAGATTTATCACCTCTAGGCATAGTCTGATCCTCACATGCGGTCTAATATGGGAATGACTATAACAAGGACTTGATTTAGGCAAAGTAAGCTTCTGTCAGGATTTGTTTGAATTGTTTTATAGGTTATTAAATGACTGGAGCATTTATATCTAACTTATTTTTAGTTCTAAAGATGAAGTCAATTTTAAAATCTTAATTTTGAACAGGATAATAACCCTAGAGCCATTATCCTAAAGCTTTTATTTAGCCATTAACAATGCTGCCACCATTTACGTGGATCACCTGACCCGAGATATAGCTGGCTTCTTCACTAGCCAGAAATAAATAGGCTGGAGCGACTTCACTTGGCTGTCCCATACGGCCCATCGGTGTCTGCTTACCAAACTCTTTTAAGGTTTCTTCATCAAAACTACTTGGAATAAGTGGGGTCCAGATCGGGCCGGGTGCAACCCCGTTAACACGAATACCTGTCTTGTTTTTCAGCAAATTGGTCGAAAGACTACGGGTAAACGTGGTAATTGCACCCTTAGTGCTAGAGTAGTCGATCAGTTCATCATGTCCGTGATAGCTAGTAATACTAGTGGTATTAATAATACTGTCACCTGCCTGCATATGTGGGAGAACTGCCTGAGTTAAATGAAACATACTCAGAATGTTGGTGTTAAAGGTTTTATATAGCTGTTCAGGAGAGATATCGGTAATACTTTTCTGCGGATATTGTACTCCTGCATTATTTACCAGAATATTAATTGTCTTGAATTCCTGAATAGTCTGTTTTACCAGATCTTGAATTTCTTCTGGTTGCTGCAAGTCACATTTGATCAGTAGACAGCGCTGTCCTTCTGCTTCAACCATTTTCTTTGTATATTTTGCATCCTGATCTTCATCCAGATAGCAAATCGCGATATCCGCTCCTTCACGGGCAAACAGGACAGATACCGAACGGCCAATCCCACTATCTCCACCGGTAATGAGAGCAACTTTGCCTTTTAATTTCTCGCTACCTTTATAGTGAGGTTTAATGATCTCTGGCTCTGGGTTCATTGCAGTCTGAACACCAGGCTGATGGTCTTGTGTTTCGGTTGAATTTGGGGTTTCAGGGTAATTATTCATATATTTTCAGGTCCATTGTTTAGTGTAATGACAGAAAAATATATTAGGGAGATTTTCCAGAAATAGGCTAAGACCTGACATTTCATAACAGAATCTATGCAGGAGATTGCATTTGTTGAATTAGGTTTACATTTGAAGATTTACATAAATATATTTAAGGTAAATTAAATATTTTAATGTTTAATTTACTATATTGAATTAAATTTTAAGATTATCTTAAGATAATAAATGGATTTAGACTTAAGTCTATTATTTTTATTAAAATAAAGATCTTTATATAAATAAAAGATAATAATTA